>WRFI01000091.1 GCA_009778875.1 Propionibacteriaceae bacterium
AAGGACTAGATGGATTGGTAAGGTGGAGATATGAAGAAGCTGCTTTTCGTTCTTGCGCTCGTCGCTGTCGCACTGGGCCTGTCGGCTCTGCAGGCCAAGCGGGATGCTGATGCCGAGGCCCGCCTCTGGGCCGACGCCACAGACTCCGTTCTCTAGCGACCGACGGTCAACCGTCGCGACGCCAGTCGCGGCGGTGTTTGAGCGCCTGCCGGTTGCCCGGCAGTTTCACTTCGACTCATCCTTAAGGGGCATTCTTGTTGCGCGTATCTGACCTGCAGGTGCGCGTCGGCGCCCGGTTGCTGCTTGAGCGCGCAACCTTTCAGGTGAACGCCGGCGACAAGATCGGCATGGTCGGGCGAAACGGCGCCGGCAAGACGACCACGATGCGCATTCTGGCCGGGGAGACGCTGCCGACGGGGGGCACCGTCGCCCGCAGCGGTCACATCGGCTACCTGCCGCAAGACCCCCGGGAGTCCGATTTGGCCGTCACGGTGCGGTCCCGAATACTGTCGGCGCGGGGCATTGACGGCATCATGACGCGCCTGCGGCGCCAGGAAGCCGCGATGGCGGCCGCCACGGGCCAGGCCCTCGAGGCGGCGATGGCCGCCTATGCCCGCGCGGAGTCAGAACTCGTCGCGGCAGGCGGCTACGCCGCGGCCGCCGACGCTGCCCGCATTGCCGCCAACCTGGCGCTGCCCGAACGGGTGCTGGAGCAACCGCTGGCTGAGCTTTCCGGCGGCCAGCGCCGCCGGGTCGAGCTGGCCCGAATTCTCTACAGCCAGGCCGACACGCTGCTGCTGGACGAACCCACCAACCACCTCGACGCCGACTCGATCGTCTGGCTGCGTGACTTCATCAAGTCCTATTCGGGCGGCGTCATGATGATCAGCCACGACACGTCCCTTATCGCCGATGTGGTCACCAAGGTGTTCCACCTGGACGCCAACCGGGCCGTCCTCGACATCTACTCGATGGGGTGGAAGCTGTACCTGGATCAACGCGAGGCCGACGAGAAGCGGCGCAAGCGCGAGCGGGCGGCGGCCGAGCGCAAGGCGGCCGCCCTGCTGCTGCAGTCCGACAAGCTGCACGCCAAGGCGACCAAGGCCGTTGCCGCGCAAAACATGGCGCGACGGGCCGAGCGGTTGTTGGCGTCCACCCAGGCGGCCGGGCAGTCCGACAAGGTGGCGGCCATCTCCTTGCCCGACCCCGCACCATGCGGCAAGACGCCCTTGATGGCCCGCGGTTTGTCGAAGTCGTACGGTTCGCTTGAGGTGTTCACCAGCGTCGACCTGGCCATTGACAAGGGGTCGCGGGTTGTCGTCCTCGGCCTCAACGGTGCGGGCAAGACGACGCTGCTGCGCCTGCTGATGGGCTTGGAGCCGTCAGATACCGGTGAGGTGCTGCCCGGGCACGGGCTGAAGCTCGGCTACTTCGCCCAGGAGCACGACATGTTGGACATGTCGGCCACCGTCGCGCAAAACATGATGGCGGCCGCCCCGCAGTTGGACGAGACGCAGGCCCGGCGCGTCCTGGGTTCCTTCCTGTTCAGCGGGGACGACGATGACAAGTCGGCCCATGTGCTGTCGGGCGGGGAGAAGACTCGCCTGGCGCTGGCCATGCTGGTGGTCAGCCAGGCCAACGTGCTGTTGCTGGACGAGCCGACGAACAACCTCGATCCAGCCTCGCGGGCCGAGGTGCTGCGGGCGATCCACGATTACAAGGGTGCCCTGGTGCTGGTGACCCACGACGAGGGTGCCGTCGCCGCATTGGAGCCCGAACGGGTGCTGGTGCTGCCGGACGGCGTCGAGGACTTGTGGAACGAGTCCTACGCGGAGTTGATCTCGTTAGCCTAGTGGTTGGTCAGTTCCACGACTTTGGACGTAGGCTTGGCTTACTGTTCGTCAATGAAAGGTGGAAACGAAATGTCGAAGAAGGACAAGTCGGCCAAGAAGTCCAAGAAGCAGGACGCCAAGAAGGCCAAGAAGTCTAAGAAGAAGTGACCGCCGCCGGCCCCAGCGCATAACAGGCGATCGCGGTGGCGGCTGCCACGTTGAGCGAGTCGACATCGGCAGACATCGGGATGCGCGCCACGATATCGGCCTGCCCCAGCCAGTGTTCGCTTAAGCCCGCGCCTTCGGTGCCGACCAATAGTGCGATGGGACGGGGGTTGAGTCTCAGGCTCTGCGCCAGATCGGCCAAGGGCAAAGCGTCGCTGCGCGGAGAAAGCGCGATCACGGTGAAGCCGCGGTCGCGCAGGTCGTCCAAGCCGTGCGCCCAACTGTCCAGCCGCGCCCAGGGCAGGGCAAAGACCGCCCCCATCGACGTCTTGATGGATCGGCGGTACAGCGGGTCGGCGGCATGGGGCGCCAGAAGCAGGCCGTCCCAGCCGAGCCCGGCCGCCGACCGGATGATCGCGCCGACGTTGGTGTGATCGACGATGTCTTCGGCCACCACCAGTCGCCCGGCTCCCTCGATCACCTGCTCGCATGTCCACGTGGCCTTGCGCTGGAAGCAGGCGAGTGCGCCGCGGTGCACATGGAATCCGGTGACGGCCTCCGCGAGGGCCTCGCTGACGATGTAACAGGGGGCGTCGCAGGCATCCAATACGCCCTGCAGGCCCGGCACCCACCGTGGCGTGATCATGAAAGACCGGGCCTCAAAGGCTTCGGCGGCCCGGAGTATCACCTTGTCGCCCTCGGCGATGAACATGCCCTGCTCGGCCTCCAGGCTTCGGCGCAAGCTCGCCTCCCGCAAACCGACATAGTCTTTCAGTCGCGGGTCGGTGACGTCGTCGACGTCAAAAAACCTGGCCACATCCCCAGGCTAGCCGAAAGTCGTGCTGGGTGCCGTGATGCTACGGGCTGACCAGCGCCCATCTTCGTGAAGCAGCCTCAGTGGCATTTCGTAGGTCTCGCTGAGGTTGGGGCTGGTCAGTGTCGTGTCAACTGGGCCAGCGGCCACCACCTGGCCATGATTGAGCAGCAGCGCGTGGCTGATGCCCTCGGGAATCTCTTCCAAGTGGTGCGTGACCAGCACGATTGTTGGCGAATCGGGGTCAAGGCAAAGCTGCGTCAAGCTTCGCACCAGGCCTTCCCGTCCGGCCAGGTCAAGCCCCGCGCCGGGCTCGTCGAGCAGCAGCAGCTCCGGGTCGGTCATCAGCGCGCGGGCAATCTCGACGCGCTTTCGCTCCCCGTCACTGAGGGTTCCAAAACTGCGGTCGGCCAGGTGGCCCACCTGCCAGTCATCGAGCAAACGGGCGGCCTGGTCGAGATCCATTTCGTCGTAGGCCTCTCGCCACCGTCCCAATATGCCGTAGGCGGCAGACACCACGACGTCACGGACGGGCTCGTGGCCGGGCACCCGGGTGCCGACCGACGGCGAGGCAATGCCGATTCGTGGTCGCAGCCCGAACACATCAACCTTGCCCAACGTCTCGCCGAGCAATGAGACGGTGCCGGCGCTGGGGTAAAGCTGGCTGGACAGAACGGCCAGCAAGGTGGTCTTGCCGGCACCATTGGGGCCGATGACCACCCACCTTTCGCCTTCCTCGATGTGGAGGCTGACGTCGTCCAGCAGCAGGGCCCCCGCTCCGCGACGGACGGTGACATCGGTCAGGCTGGCAACCGCGCTCATGACGGGTCTCCGGCTCCGCGGGGGGTTATCGGCCAATCGTCAGGGTAGAGGTGACGCAATCGTTCGCGCTCCTCGTTGAGTTTCCGGCGGGACCGGTTCGACAAGCGATCGCCGAAAACGGTGCCCGAAAGGTGGTCGGTTTCGTGCTGCAGGCAGCGGGCCAGAATGCCGGTGCCCTGCACCTCGACTGGTTGGCCGGTCTCGTCCACGCCCCGGCAGACCGCCTTGTCGGGGCGGGCCAGCAACTCGTAGGCACCGGGCCAGGAGAGGCAGCCTTCTTGGGCGGCGTCAAGATTGCGGTCCTTGTCTAGCGGCAATTCGACGGTCGGGTTGCACATCACGCCGCTGTGGTAACGGTTGTTCTCATCCGGCGCGCAATAGACGAAAATGGCCAGGTCGACGCCGACCTGCGGGCCAGCCAGCCCGACCCCGTCGGCGGCGGCCATCGTGGCGAACATGTCGGCTGCCAATATCTCCAGCGCCGGTCCGAACTGCGTGACAGGGCGGGTGGGTTGGTGCATGACCGGTTCGTCCCACGGCACGATGCGACGAACGTGTCCTTTCTCGGCCCATTGCGCGGCGCTTGGCATAGCCTGACTCCTTCGACCTCAAGATTACCCGAGGTTGTGGCGCGGCGACTTGCGATGCGCTTTCCGGGGCGCAATTGTGGTGCCTATGAGTGCGGTCACGCAGCGGGTTGAAGAGCAGCCGGTCGCTTTTGCGACGGCGCTGGAACGGTTCCGCGACCATCTGGCGTTGGAGCGCGGACTGTCGGCCAACACGGTCGAGGCCTACCTGGGCGACATCGGCTCGTTGTTCGAGACGATGGCGACCGCCGGTGCCACCAACCCGTCAGACATCGGTGTTGCCGACCTGCGCACATGGCTGGCGGTGGCGCAAACCGAAGGGGCGGCACCGGCCACCTTGCGACGGCATGGCAGCGCCGCGCACACGTTCTTCCGCTGGGCCGTCCGGGTGGGGCTCACCGACACCGACCCGACTGCCACCCTGCGGTCCCCAAAGCTGCCCCGGCGGCTACCACGCACGCCGTCCAGGGCCGACATGGCCACCATCATGACCGCAGTCATCGCGCGGGCCGGCGAAGAGGGCAGCCCGATGTCGATTCGCGACGTGGCAGTGCTGGAGGTGCTCTACGGCGGCGGCGTGCGGGTGTCTGAACTTTGCGGCCTTGATGTCGACGACATCGACTGGTCTCGCGGCACCATCCAGGTGACGGGCAAGGGCAACAAGCAGCGCGTGGTGCCGCTCGGCCTGCCGGCCCTCGACGCCTTGACGGCCTGGCTGGAT
Organism: Propionibacteriaceae bacterium; assembly: GCA_009778875.1. GTDB lineage: Bacteria > Actinomycetota > Actinomycetes > Propionibacteriales > Propionibacteriaceae > WRGV01. Next base: position 4,942 of record WRFI01000091.1, read on the forward strand.
GCGCGCCCGGGGTTGGCGACTGCGTCCTCGGGCCCGGCCGTTTTTCTGGGCGAACGGGGGGCCCGCCTTGACCCGCGGGTAGCCCGCCGAATCGTCCATGCCGCCATGACGGCAGTGCCTGACGCGCCTGACGTCGGCCCTCACGGATTGCGTCACGCCATGGCCACCCACCTGCTGGAGGGCGGCGCCGACCTGCGCAGCGTCCAAGAAATGTTGGGCCACGCCTCGCTGGCCACCACACAGATCTACACCCACGTGACGGACGAGCGCCTGCGGGCCGCCTACCGGCAGGCTCACCCCCGGGCATGAACGGGATCACGCTTGTGTGATCCATTAAGGCAGCACCGTCCGCGGGTCGAAGCCGGCCCCGTTGCGGGCAGTGGCGAAATGCAGGTGACACCCGGTTGAGAGCCCGGTCGTGCCCACCAAGCCGATCTGCTGCCCGCCGGCGACCTTCGCCCCGGCGCGCACGTTGATGGCGCTGAGGTGGGCGTAAGTCGAGGTGATGCCGTTCGAGTTGGCGATCACCACGTAATTGCCAAGCGAGGACGAGGCGGCAGCGGTCACGACCGTGCCCGGCCAGGGTGTCGTGACGGGCGTGCCGCACGGCGCGCCGATGTCGATGCCGTCATGGAACGCCATGGTGTGCAGTATCGGGTGATAGCGCCAGCCGTAGCCGGACGTCACGGGACCGCTGACCGGCCAGCCGCCGGCGATGCCCGAATGCTCGGGGGCCGCCCGGGCGACTTCCGGCACCTTGGTGCCATCGGGCAGCAGCCGAACCCGCTGGGTGGCCTGACCACCCAGCCAGGACAGCGGGTCGAGGTAGGTGTCACCCTGCAGCACGCCGAAATGCAGGCTGGTGGTTGCACCATGCCCGTCCAACAGGGTGCCGATGGTTTGGCCGGCGGCCACGCCCTGACCTTTCGATACCACCGGCGCGATGGGCTGGTAGGTGGTGCGGATATCGCCGTGGGTCACCGTCACCATCGAAACGCCGTCAATCACACCGACAAACGTCACCACTCCGTCGGCGGCCGACACAACCGGTGTGCCCACGGGCGCCCCGATGTCGATGCCGCGATGCCCCGCCCCGTAGCTGGTTTGCGGCGGGTCGAAACCCCGCACCACCGGCCCCGATATGGGCCAGGCGTGCCCAGAGTCGGCCAGCGCGGCCGGATCGCCCACGAAGGCCAAGGCCGCGGCCGCCAACAGGGCGAGACTAATGCGAAAAATCTGTTTCATGCCGTCAGTGTGGGCACGAAACCGCCAAATCGGCGCCCACTTCGCGATCTGTGGATAACGGACGCAGTTTTCCGGAACCTGTGGAAAAGTGCGCTTGAGTATCCGGCCTTGTGTTTGATATGATTGTGGGCGTTGGTGGGTGCCCGTAGCAGTTTGACTACACGGGGGTGCCTCAACTCAACCAGCCGCGTCAGGCCAGTTCAGGGCTTAATCCCAACATGTGAACCCAAAATCCATGTGCTCGAAAAGGAGCAATTCAGTGAGTGAAAACCAGGCATCATCAGGCGATGTCACGGCGTTAAAACTGCCCGAACTCAAGGCGGCCGCGTCGGCGCTTGGCCTCAAAGGCGTCGCCCAGATGCGCAAGCAGGATCTGGTGGACGCCATCCGGTCCGCCCAGGGCAGTGCATCCCATGAGACCGGCAAGACGGCCGACACCGACAAGACGGCCGACACCGGCAAGACGGTGGCCGACGAGGTTGGCGCCCGTCTTGATCAACTCAGCCATGAGGGGCACCAGCGCCGTCGCGTCAGGAGCGGCCCCGCCGAGCCGCCGCTGGCCGTTGTGACCGCCGTCGAACGGGCCGTCGGTGACGAAGAGGGCGGCCGGGCCCGCCGCCGTCGCCGCAACCGCGACCGTGACCGTGACCGTGACCGCAACAACCGTCGCCAGCGCACCGGCAACGATATCGAGGCGCAGGCTGAAGCGGGCGTGCGCGAAGACGATGTGTTGGTCGAAGTCGGTGGCATCCTCGATATTCTCGACAACTACGCCTTCGTGCGCACCTCGGGCTACCTGCCCGGCCCGAACGACGCCTATGTGTCGCTGTCGGTGGTGCGCAAGGCGGAGCTTCGCAAAGGCGACGTCATCACCGGTGCCGTTCGCATGCCGCGTGACGGCGAGCGCACCCAGAAGTACAACCCGCTGGTGCGCCTCGACACCGTCAACGGAGTCGAACCGGAACGCATGAAGGGACGGGTCGACTTCTTCAAGCTGACGCCGCTGTACCCGCAGGAGCGCCTGCGCCTGGAGACGACGCCCACCAACATGACTGGGCGGATCATCGACCTGATCGCCCCGATCGGCAAGGGCCAGCGCGGCCTGATCGTCTCACCGCCGAAGGCCGGCAAGACGATGATCATGCAGAACATCGCCAACGCCATCGCCGCCAACAACCCCGAGGTTTACCTGATGGTCGTCCTGGTGGAGGAACGCCCGGAAGAGG
>WRFI01000092.1 GCA_009778875.1 Propionibacteriaceae bacterium
CCTGGAACGGGCGGGTCTCAAGAGTCACCACAGCATCGTAGTGCATCGCACTTGTCGTTGCCCGGCGTGTCAGTCGCTTGCTGCCTTGTTCCTGTTTGCGACACTTGGCGGGGTGGTTTGCCACGTTCCCGCAAACGCTTGGGAGACCACCCCGTCGGCTCCGCCGACACCCCTCCTAACTAAGGAGGGGAATGGACTACGGAAAATTCCCCTCTGGGGAGGGGTGGCAGTCGCGAAGCGACTGACGGGGTGGTTGGTTACCTTTCTGCACGCGCTTGGGGGACCACCCCGTCGGCTCCGCCGCCACCCTTCCCTGTGAGGGGAATGGACCACGGAAAATTCCCCTCTGGGGAGGGGTGGCAGTCGCGAAGCGACTGACGGGGTGGTTGGTGACCTTTCTGCACCGCTTGGGAGACCACCTCGTCGCTCCGCCGACACCCCTCCCCAGAGGGGAATTGAAACCACCTCGTCGCTTCGCGACACCCCTCCCCAGAGGGGAATTCACCCAATGCTTAGGCGCGTGTGTCATAATAGATGGTGAGGGTGCCACACCTGTGGCTCTCGTGCGCAACCTGAGTGATTGCTTACCGCGACGCTTGACGGGTTCTTGTGAGCCAGGCAAGTCGACCGCGGAGATTCACTTGGCTGTGCCTAATTGGCTTCCGCCTGGCGGCGGTTCGGCGAGTTTCGGCTTGCTGTATCTCCGTTCGGCCATACCCCGCAGCATGCGGTTAGGAGAGCGAAATGCTCGACGATACAACACATGACGACCTTCCCAAGCCCCCGTCCGGGCGGCGTTCGTCCGTCCGTCCGGCTGGCCCACCAGTTGAACATGTGATCTTCAAAGAGCCGGTGGCACCCCCAGTGCCGTCGGCGGCAGAGGTGACGGCCGATCATCCGGCCGGACCGAGGCGCACGCGCCCGCCGCGTCGCCCCGTCAAACCGGTGGCGGACGCTCCGGCACCGGCGGAGCCGAGCCCTGAGGTGCCCGAAGAGACGGTGGCCGTCAAGCCGACGCGTGCCCGTCCGTCCCGCGCCAGGACCGTCAAGGCGCCAGACGCCGCACCCGACGTCGTCGAGGAGGTTGGCACGGCGCTTGCGAGGGTGGAAACCAGGCGGGGGCGCAAGCCTGCGGCTGATACACAAGCCCTGGCCCATCTGGCTGAAGCCATCGCCGAGGCACCGGCCGAGCCGGTTACGACCGATTCCGATGGCGAAAGCGCCGAGGGAGAGTCGTCCGCCACGCGCCGCCGCCGCCGCCGGGGTGGACGTCGCCGTCACCGCGCGGACGACCACGACACGGCAGACGCAGTGACCGTCGAGGTCGAGGACGAACCCGCCGCCGAGCCGGCCGAGGGCGATGAGGAATTGGCGGGCCACCGTCGCCGTCGCCGTCGCCGCCGTCAGGGCGAAGAGGCCGTGCCCGCCGAGGACGACCCGGCCGACGTGGAGGTTCGCGTGCGCCAGACGCGTCGCCGCACCAAGGCACCGACCAGCGACGAGGTGGCCGGCATCGACGGTTCGACGCGCATCGAGGCCAAGCGGCAGCGCCGCAAGGAGGGACGCTCCACCGGGCGCCGCGCGCCGATCCTGACGGAGGCCGAATTCCTGGCCCGCCGCGAGTCGGTTGACCGCGTCATGGTCATCAGGCAACTGCCGGAGTATTCGCAGATCGCCGTCCTGGAGGACGGGGTGCTGGTCGAGCATTACGTCGACCGGGCGTCGGCCACGTCACTGATAGGCAGCATCTATCTTGGCAAGGTGCAAAACGTGCTGCCCAGCATGGAGGCCGCGTTCGTCGACATCGGGCGCGGGCGCAACGCTGTGCTCTACGCGGGCGAGGTCGATTGGGAGGCCTACGGCGAGAAGGGCGCCAACCGCAAGATGGAAGAGGCCCTGGCGCCGGGCCAGCAGGTGCTGGTGCAGGTGTCGAAAGACCCGGTCGGTGCCAAGGGCGCTCGCCTGACGGCCCACATTTCGCTGCCCGGACGGTACGTCGTCTATTCGCCGGACGGCCAGCTTTCCGGCATCTCGCGGAAGCTGCCTGACACTGAGCGCACACGGCTGAAGGGTGTGCTCGGCCAGATCATCGGCGAGGAGGCGTCCGTCATCGTGCGGACGGCCGCCGAGGGTGCCAGTTCCGAGGAACTGGTGCGCGATGTTGAGCGGCTGAAGGCCCAGTGGGAGGTCATCGAAAAGAAGGTGGCCAAGGGCGGGGCGCCGCAGCAGCTTTATGTCGAACCCGACCTGATGCTGCGCATCGTGCGCGACCTGTTCACCGAGGACTTCCAGCATCTGGTGGTGGCCGGAAACGGCGGCCCGGAGGACGCTTTCGATCTCGTCGAAGCCTACGTCCAGCACGTCGCGCCCACCCTGGTGGACCGCCTGGTGCGCTGGGACACGGAGGCCCAAGGCGACCCGTTCGCCCAGTACCGGGTGGACGAGCAGATCGCCAAGGCGCTGGAGCGCAAGGTGTTCTTGCCGTCGGGCGGCTCGCTTGTGATCGACCGCACCGAGGCGATGACGGTCATCGACGTCAACACGGGCAAGTTCACCGGTTCGGGCGGCAACCTGGAAGAGACGGTGACGCGCAACAACCTGGAGGCCGCCGAAGAGATCGTGCGGCAACTGCGCCTGCGCGACATCGGTGGCATCATCGTCGTCGACTTTATCGACATGGTGCTGCCCAGCAACCGCGAATTGCTGCTGCGCCGCCTGGTCGAATGCCTGGGCCGCGACCGCACCCGTCATCAGGTTTCCGAGGTCACCAGCCTGGGCCTGGTGCAGATGACTCGCAAGAAGATCGGCACGGGGCTGGCCGAGGCGTTCACCGACCAGTGCGAGTGCTGCGAGGGCCGCGGCTACATCCGTCACGACACCCCGGTGGACTCGCAGGCCCCCTCCGACGGTGGTGACCGCAAGGCCCGCCGGGCGGCCAGGAAGAAGACCTAGGAGACCGCCGGTGCCTCGTCGCCTCGCACAACTTTGATATCGGTGCTGGCCGCCCAGGCGGCGATGTCGTCGCGACGTAGCGCTGCCCCCATCATGTCGGGGAATTGGTCCGGCGTGCAGGCGAAACACGGTATGCCCAGGCCAGCGATCTGGGCGGCCATTTCGTGGTTGTAGCTGGGGCGTCCCTGATCCGTCAGCGCGAGCAGCACAATCACGTTGACGCCCGATCGCACCAGGGCGGCCAGCCTTTGCAGCATCGACTTTTCGTCGCCGCCGACATAAAGGTCGGAAATCCAAATGAAATGGGCTTTGGACGGGCGTTCAATCAGGTTCGCGCTGTAGGCCAGCGCCGGGTCGTCATCATTGCCGCCGCCCAGTTGAATGCCAAACAACATGTCCACCGGGTCGGCCAGTTGATCGGTCAAATCGACCACCGTGGTGTCATAACAAACCAGCTTGGTTGAAACCACCGGCAGCGATGCCATGACCGCCGAGAATATCGAGGCATAAATCACCGACGTCGTCATGGACCCCGATTGGTCGACGCACAACACCACTTCGTCCAAATCGACCAAGCGGCGTGTCTTCCGCCGGAAACCCACCAGCTTTTCCGGTACGACGGTGCCATATTCCGGCTGATAATTGCGCAGATTGGCCGAAATGGTGCGCGGCCAGTCGATATCGCGGTCACGCGGGTGGAACGTCCGCTGGCTGCGGTCAACGGCACCGCGAATCGCCTCGGCCGTTTTCGCCTCCAGCTTCTCAACCAATTGGGCAACAATATTCGCAATGACCGTCCGCGCCATGTCTTTGCTTTTGTCCGGCATGACGGCTTTCAGCGAAATCAAATCCGCCACCAAATTGATATCCTGCTCGACGGCGGCCAAAAACTCTGGTTCCATCAGCATCTGCTTCAGGTTCAACCGGGTAAATGCGTCACGCTGGACGATCTGCACTACCGGCGCCGGGAAATAGGCCCGGATATCACCCATCCAGGTCGAAAGGGCTTTCGGATTGGAACGGCCAAACCCAACCGGGCCTTTCTTGCTGTCAGAATCGTCACCATAAAGCGCGCTCAGCGCCAGCGATAACCGGCGGTCGTCCGAGTCCAACTGGTCGGACTCGACGCCGATAGCCAAACGCCAACGACGGTCCCGCTCCACCGCTTCAGTGTCATCGCTCATTGTGGCGCTCCCGTCAAAATACCGGCCAGCACCGTGAAATGCGCCGCCCAACCAGCGCCATCATCGGGGGCCAGTTCAAGCCCGGACGGCAGGTGCGGGCGTTTACCCTGAATTGCGGCCATCAAATGCTTCCGCTCCATGCTGTCGAGGCTCGACAAGACGCGGCGCATTAGCGGCAGATAGGCCATGAAATCTTCCTCGTCGAGCCCAATTAGCCAACCGTCGACGGCGCTGCGCAGCCCGTCGTCATGAATCAGACGCCGCGCCGACGACACAAAGAACCCTTCCAAAAAGCCCGCCGCGTCAACCACCGTCGTGCCCGGTGACAGCCGCAGCGACAAAAGATCGACGGCCTCACCCGCGCCCAGGTCGCCCGATTCGTAAAGCAGGCTGGCCACACAACCGGCCGCCCGCGGCGTGCACTGGCCGTCATCAAGGCTGGCCTTCAGGCCACGAGTCCAGGCGTCAAGCACATCGGGGGACGGCTGGATCAGCCGAATCCCGGCGTCAGCTCTCTCGATCAGGCCGGCCAACTGCTCGGCCCCCTCGGCGTCCAGACCCCGCGCCGCATACACCAGGTTGATCGACGCCTCAACGATCAAATGGTCAGTCAAATCACCGAGCGACCCAAGATCGATGGCCCGCGCCTGGCCGTAGCGCAGAACATCGGCCAGCGGTGGCAGCGTCGACAAAATGTCTTGGCAATCGCTCGACAGGGCAGCTCGCTTTGCCAGCAAATCCAGCCCGTGATCCACCGCCGCAGGCAGAGCCGCCGTCAAGGCGTCGCGGACGCCATTGGCCAGGCCGCTTAAGGTGGTGGCGGCGTCAAACTGTTCGGCCAGCACGCCGGAAGCGGCCTGCTCGATAGTCGGCCCATACACCAGCTTGGTCACCAGTTCGACTGTGAAGGCCGGGTCGAACGCGAGCATCCACTTCTCGCGGAAGGTGCCCCGGGTGCGTCCCGCGTCGATCAGGCGTCCCCACGGCACACTGAGAATGTTCAACCGGTGCAGCAAAGTCGAGCGCGTGAGGCCGGAGTCCGATCGCAGGTCCACCGACAGTTCCCGCTCCAAGGCCTCAAGCTTGAGCTTGGCGGCCCGCACCTGGGCCTGGAAATCCGAGATCAGCGGCGCGAGAGGCACGTCAGCCGGGATCTCGCCAACGTCATTGCCGAGCAGCAACTCGTCCTCGATCAGGCGCCACAGCAGCGGCTCCCCGTTGAACAGGCAGGCGATGCAGGCTTCCTGCAGCTCCTCAAAGCCGGGTTGGGGACGGTCCCGCATCACGGCCAGGGCGACGGCCAGGCGCTGCGCCTCGATCAGTGACGCCGTCGAAATCAGGTGCCCTTTGGCGCGCAACACCCGGGCGATGCGGGTCAGCCAGACGGACGGGCCGTCAGCGCGTCCCCGGGTGTCCCACAGGTGAGCGCACCAGCCGGGTGCCGCCACCCCCGCACCGTAGCCGACCGCCAGGGCCAGGCGGGGGCTCGTCCAAGGCGCCCAGGTGAGCTGAGATTTCTGGCGGGGCAACGGGCCGAGCGTCGCCTTGTCCGCGGCGATGGTGTGCTTGGCCGCCAGGGCGGGCACATGCCAGGCCCCGCACACAACCGCGACCGGGCCGGTGGCCGACTTGACGGCCTCGCCGATGGCCAGGCGCATGTGGGCCTCGCGGCGGGCTTCGAAGGGTTCCGGGGTGGCCAGCTCGTCGGCCCGCACCTCGCCCATGGCGGCGGCGATGGCGGCGAAGATCGGCCCGGGGGCCGGGTTTTGCTCCACCAGATCAGCCCACCACGACTCGCCATCCTCGTAGCCGGCCGCCTTCGCCAACATGGCGATCGGATCGGTGTGCTGACGCCCGGGCTCGTCGGCCGGCTCCTGGAAATGGGCTTGGCTTGGCAGATCGATGAAGGAGACGGGCACGCCATGGCGCACCGCCCAGCAGGTGGCCTGGTACTCGGGGGAAAACTCGGCGAACGGCCAAAAGGACGTCTTCGCCGGGTCGTCCGGCGGGTAGGCCAGCAGCGCCACGGGTGGCCTCATCGCCGGCGAGGCCAGCAAACCCAGCAGATCCGTCGCGTCCGCCGGGCCCTCAATCAACACCTGGACGGGGCACAGCTCATCCAACCCGGCCACCAAAGCGGCGGCCGAGCCAGGCCCATGATGCCTGATGCCGAAGAAAACCGGGTCGGCCATCAGGCTACAGCGCCTCGTTCAGGGCCGAATAGTAGGCCGAAAAGTCGGCGCGCTTCTTCAAAGCCGTCTCCAGATATTCGGCCAGCACCGCCGAATCCTGGACGGGATCCTTGACGATCGCCCCGACCATCGAGGCGGCCAACTGGTCGGCCGTCAGCGTCGCGTTGTTGAACCAGACGGCCTGCGACAGCCCGCCGACCATTGTGGCGATGGCTTCGGCCGTCGACAGCGTCGAGCTGGGCGTCTTTAGCGTCACCTTGCCGTCCGTGGTGAGCCCCGAACGCAGCTCACGGAAGATCGTCAGCACCCGCGTGATCTCGTCGTTGACGTTGCGTGGCAGCGGCAGCGACAAGTCGGTGGCCTGCTCGGCGACCCGGCGCGACACAATCGAGACCTCCTCGTCCAAGTCGTCCGGCAGGGGCAGCACCACCACGTTGAAGCGACGCTTCAGGGCGCTCGACAGCTCGTTGACGCCCTTGTCGCGGCTGTTGGCGGTGGCGATGATGTTGAAGCCCCGCACGGCGTCAACAGCCGTGTTCAGCTCCGGTATGGGCATCATCTTCTCGGAAAGGACGGTGATGAGCGTGTCTTGCACGTCCGAGCCCATGCGCGTCAACTCCTCCAGCCGGACGAGCGAGCCGTCCTCCATGGCGCGAAACAGCGGCGTCTTGACGAGGGCGTCACGGCTGGGGCCGTGGGCCAGCAGTTGGGCGTAGTTCCAGCCGTAGCGGATCTGGTTTTCGTCCGTGCCGGCGGTGCACTGGATGACCATGGTCGAGTTGCCGGTGATGGCCGCCGCCAGGTGCTCCGACACCCAGGACTTGGCGGTGCCGGGCACGCCTAGAAGCAGCAGCGCCCGGTCGGTGGCAAGCGTGGCGATGGCGGTCTCCATCAGGCGCTTGCTGCCAACGTACTTGGGCGTGACCGGCGTGCCGTCGGGTGCCGTGCCACCGAGGATGTACGTCAGCACGGCCTTGGGCGTGAGCTTCCAGTTGGGCGGGCGTTGCCCGTCGTCCTTGGCCAGGGCGGCCAATTCGGCGGCGTACTTCTGCTCGGCAGGCAGTCGCAAAACCTCGGTC
>WRFI01000093.1 GCA_009778875.1 Propionibacteriaceae bacterium
ATTCGCTCATCAAGACTCAAATGCCGATACCCTTGGTTCATAAGAAGTGCAACCCTCCAATAGAAGTGAACAATCGTTACGTCACATCCTATTCAGGCGTTGCACTTCTGTTTTGAACCCGTGTCTGGCACACCGGCGTCCGGCTCTGGTACACTGAGTACATCACGTAATTCCCCTGCATGCGAGGTTCCGTAGAGTTCCATAAAAGTCGCGGCAGGGGTTGTGTGTTTCTAGGCCAAGACATCGCGCACCTCCACCAGTCGGTCCGCCAGCAGTTCGGAATATGTGGGGTTGTTGTGCTCGAGTTTCTGGAATAGGCTCCACGATGCCATGTCGACCGCTTGTAGTCCGCGACTCTGGTCTGCTGGGGTGATCTGCACGGTGGCGGCCACGCCGCAGTCATGCCGGAGGTGGTCTTCGACAGTTGTGGTGAACTGCTGGTTGAGGAGGCTCTTCTTCTCGCGTTGCGAGGCGACCAGGTGCAACTCGTCGAGGGTGGGGCCGGTCACGACGCTCAGCAGTAGCCGGTTCATCAACTCGTTGACGAGGATGGTGTACACGGCGGGTAAGCTGGCGGTGGTTCTGGTCTGGACGCGCTGCTTGTCGAGCACCAAGCCGAAGACATGGATGTCGCATAGACTGAGGTTTCTCAGGAGTTTGCGGCGGGTCTCGTCCTTCTCGTGCGTGGCGTGAAGCGCCCCGTGGTGGTTCTTAACTTCGGTCTTGCTGAACCCGGCGAAGATCTTCTTGACGGCCCTGTCAACCGGTTTCGTGTCTTCACACATGAGCGCGGTGACGATGAAGTGCCGCGATGTCGCGGTCTTGGTCAGGTCGAAGCCCAAGTCGCCTGACTCGTCGAGGAAGACAGTGATCATGACGGGCCACCGCCTTTGGCCCAGTAGGCGACCCAATCCTCGTTGGTGGATCGGGTGTCGTCGTTCAACTGGAAGCCAGTGAACGGCGCGACCAGGTAGCGAACCTCATCGCGGGCGGGGTCGTCGGGGTCGACGGTGACCAGCGCGAGGCGGTGGCGGTCGCCTTGGGTTTGGGCGAAGGCGATCTCGTTGGCGGTGACGGTGAACGTGGTGCCGCCCTTGAGACGGCCCTTGACCTCGATGAAGAAGGTCTGGCCTTGCTCGTCGGTGGAGCGGATGTCGAAGCCGGGGTTGAAGTGTGGCATCTCGGTGGGCGTGCGTCCGAGGTTCCGCTCGCAGGTGAGCACCAGGTCGACGGCGCGGCGTTCGACTTCCTCGGTCTCTTTCGCCTCACGAGCGATCTGGGCGGCGGACTCCGCCGGAGCCACCAGTGCTGCGGGGATGACAAGCGCGGATGCGCGGACGGTTGCGGGTAGTTCGACCAGGTCGGCGGCATGATCCAAGTCGGTCAGCCGCCTGGCCAGGCGGGCTTCGATGTCGGTCGCTTTGGCTTGGGCGTCGCGGGCGCGGACCCGTCCGGTCTTCCCGGCCTGTTCTTGGTCGTAGAGTCGGTTGTATTCGGCCCACCAGTGGTTGATCTCGGCGGTCAGCCTTTGAGTGACCTGGTCGCGGACCCGTTCGGCCTGCACACCCAGCCGGGCTTCCAGTTCGGCCCGGCGCGGTTGGAGACCTTCCCGGTACGCCCACAGTTTCACGGCGGCCTCGTTGGTCGCGGCGATCCACGGCTCGGCCAGCACCTGGGCGACCCGGTCGGCTTCGGCGGGCTCGGGCGGGTCGTAGTCGAGGTAGGGTGGGGCGACGGTGACCTGCCAGTGGCCGTCGGTATCGGACTGTACGTAGTCGAAGTGGTGGTCGAGGGTGGTCCCCTTCGGGTTGGCGATCCGCTGGTCGACGGCGTACAGCAGGCTCGGTCTAGGGATGGGCTGGTCGCGACGGTCGACGAAGACTGCGCCACGAGCCAGGGTGCCACCCAGGTCGGCTGCGGTGACGGCGATAACCGCGTCGAGCAGCGGATGGCCGGGGGCGATAAGCGTCGCATCTGGGTAGTCGTCGCGTGACACGTAGCCTGGCTCGAACGTGGCCCGCTCGTACTCTGTCGGCAACTGCTGCCACCGGTTGGTGTGGCGGGCCTGGTCTTGGAGGCGCTGCGGGACGCGGCTGATCTGGTGTCTGCCGGTTTCGCGTTCGCGGATCAGGCCGCCCAGCCGGGTAAAGGCCAAGGTGAAGAACCGTCGGATGTAGCCGGGCTGGAGTTTGCGTTCCAACGCCGCCTCGCGCATCCGCCGGATGGCGTCGATGTCCAGGCCGGGGTACATTTCCGGATTCAGCATCCGCTCGTTGGCGAGCTTGGCGGCTTCGGTGGCGCAGGCAGTGTCGATGACTTGTTCCAGGTGGGCGCGGACTTCGGGCTGGTCGCCGTACTTGATGGCCTCGATTATCAGGTCGCGTAGTGGCTTGTTATCGAACGCGTCGCGCTCGCCCAGCACGTTGAACAGGTTCCCGTGGTACGCCTCTGCTTGGGCGTCGATCTTGCGCAACAGCAGTTGGAACACGTCGCCCTCGCGGGTCTGATCGGCGACCAGGTTCCACAGGTGGCAGACCTCGCGCTGCCCGATTCGGTGGATTCGCCCGAACCGCTGCTCGATCCGGTTCGGGTTCCACGGCAAGTCGTAGTTCACCATCAGATGGGCGCGCTGTAGGTTGAGGCCCTCACCGGCGGCGTCGGTCGCGAGCAGCACGGTGACGCGTGGCTCGGAGGTGAACTGCACTTGAGCGTATTGGCGCGCCTCCCTGTTCATGCCGCCGTGGATCGTGGTGACGGCGTCACCGCCTAGGATCGCGCCGATCTTCTGCTGCAAATAGCTCAGTGTGTCGCGGTGCTCAGTGAACACGATGATCTTGCGAGGCAACCCAGTCACGTCGGGGATGAGGACGTGGTTCTCCAAGATGGAGCGCAACTCGACCCATTTGCGGTCCTCGTCGGTGGCACGCACCCGGTGGGCCTCATCGACCAGATCGTCGAGGACGCCGATCTCGATCTTCAGTTCTTCGACTGTTTGGGCGGCAGTCGCCAGATCGATGACCTGTTCCACCTGTGTGTCAAACTTGGCGCGCTCGTCGTCAGTGACATCAGAGTCGACATCATCGATGTCATCAAGATCGTCTAGGTCGAGGCCGGGCAGCTGGTCGTCGGCCAGGACGTAGTGCTGCAACTCGACGGCCAGCCCCCGTTCGATCTGGTTGGTTTGGGTGGACTCGACGATCCACGCGAGGTCTTTCATCTCGGCCAACCGGTTGGTCAACCGGTCACGGCGGCGTTGAAGCGAGCGCAAGATCGCTTCCGGGCTAGACGCCAGACGACGTTGCAGGATCGTCAAGGCGAAGCCGATGGTGTTGCCGCGTTTCTTGTCACCCGATCGGGCGATCTGATCGGCTTTGCCCATCTGGGTACGCACATATTCGGTAACATGCTCGTACAAGTCGTGCTCACCTGGCGACAGTTGGTAGGCGACTGTTTCCGCGCGACGCTCGGGGAACAAGTGCTTGCCATCGAAGGTTAGAAGTTCTTCTTTGGTACGGCGGATCATCAGCCCGGTCGTGTCCGTGCGGTGGACGCCTTCGCGGTACTGACCCTCGAAACGATCCGGGTCCAGCAGTTGCATGAACAGTTGGAAGTTTTCTTCCTTCCCGGCGTGCGGTGTGGCCGTCATCATCAAGAAGTTCTGCGCCGTCTCGGACAGTACTTGGCCCAGCCGGTAACGTTTCGTCGTTTTCAGGTCGGAACCCCAGTAGCGGGCTGACATGCGGTGCGCCTCGTCGACCACGGCGACGTCCCAGGCGCTGTCGGCTAGTTGCTCCATCAGCGCGTCGTCTCGGGACACCTGATCCATCCGGACGATCAACAACGGGTGCCGAGCGAAGGGGTTGGATCCAAAGGCCTCGTCGATCATCTGCCTGGTCAGCACCTCGAAGTGCAGGTCGAACTTCGACGCCATCTCGCCCTGCCACTGATCGACCAGGGACCCCGGCGCGGTTATGATCGCCCGCTGGCACGCCTCCCGCAGGATTAGTTCCTTGATGTACAGGCCTGCCATGATCGTCTTGCCAGCCCCCGGATCGTCCGCCAGCACATACCGCAGCGGCACCTGGGGCAGCAGCTTCCCGTACACCGCCTCGATCTGGTGCGGCAACGGCTGCACGTCGGACGAGTTCACCGCCACCATCGGGTCGTACAGAGCGGCGTACTTGATGCGCAGCGCTTCCGCTGCAAGCCGGAACTCCGCTGGGTCGGCGTCGAACGGTGGCATCCCATCCGTGTCCGAAGCGACCCGCAGTTTAAATGCCTGGTCGGCAGTCAAGTAGCGTTCCGTCAGATCGCCCGCCTCGTCACGCACGACGACGTGGGCGACATCAGTGTCGAGTAAGTCAGAGGAAACAACCGTGACCACCTGCCCCAGTAGGAGTCCGGTCAGGCGCAGACCGGAGCGTAAGCCAGCCAGTGGCACCGACTCTTCAGCCATCGCTCGCGTCTCCTTTCCGTCGCCAATGGAATATTGCAGCATACAACAGGCCTCCGACATTTTTGCGTGGGCCTCCGCGAGCGGTTCCGGCTCGGCGCGAAGGCGGCGTGATAGCTGTTGTATCAATTATCTCGTGACGGGCAGACAATTACTGCCTCACTCACCGGCGCGCCCCTGTCGCTGCCGGGCACACTATCGGTTGGGGTCCGTGCAGTTAGCCTTACTGTCTGGAAAATGGATTCATACCCGGGGTGAGCGGCGCCCCGACTGATCCGTCGCTAAAGGCGCAGTTCGTGGCCATCTATCCTGACTTCGCGATTCTGCAACGACTTGTTGCAGAATTACCATGGGTTCACAATATTCTCATCTTGACAAGGTGAGAGAGTCCGCAGAATGGCGTTAAAGCTCTCCTTCTGATCCCTGTCACACCAAGTTAACCCCGGTCCCCGGCCCGTCTGTCGGATGGATGTACGGCGCCTCAAACTCGAAGGTGGACTCGATCGCCCTGCCTGAGGCGGATGTCTCGGACATGGAGTACATCATCTCGCAGGCGCAGATCGTTTTGCCTGTCCTTGGGGTCAATCTGTTCCGTGGCCAGACTGCACCGTCTGTGCCAGGAGTAGAGCCAGTTTCAGCGGTCCCCAGTTCTCCAGTGTTCGAGATGCCAATTCCTGGTGGTGGGCGGGCTCGGGCCCAAGAGATCGACGGCGAGTTCACCGTACTCGCCGGGTCGCAGGCGCGGGCGAAGTGGGCTGGAGGGAAGTTGAACTATGGACCGCGCGCTTACACATGCGTCAGCCACCAGGCCCTCTCCTGCTGAACCGACCTGGATTTCGCGCGTTACTCAATGGTGGGCACCAAGTGTTGGTTGCGTTAGGGGTAAACCGAACATGTTGCGGGTTAGCGTGGATAATGCTTGTCGTAGTCGCGGTCGTACGGAGTCTCCTCACGGTACCCCCAGCCATGGTCGTCCAACCAGCCGCAGATCTCGTCTTCGAACGGCTGCTCATGCTTAATCGCCATCGACACTCCCTTCACCGTCAGTTGTTAAGGAATCCTTAACAACTGACATCCTGGCCTGCTCCAGAGCCAGCAACTCAGTGATGTCAGATGACTCAACCTGCCACGCTTCGTCGTACTCACGCTGCCGACGCGCCTGCTCGAACCCTGGCCAAAGCTCAGCCACCACGTCCTCGACAGCCCGGTGAGACAATGCCCCACGGGTTTCCAGCACCGGGTAATCGTTGAACTCGATGAGTCGGTCTGTGGCGACTCCCCACTGCGCCATCGTGGTGACGAGACGACGCTCGGCCTGCCCCTCAGCGTAGTCGAGAAACTGAGTGGTCAGCCGGTCAAGGGTTCTGACTTCGTCTTCGTGCAAGTAGTTCTTGGCGATGGTCGTGTCGGCTTTCCCAGGACGATCACCCTGCCAGGTGGTCAGCCCAAGGCTCAGTGACTCGCCATCGATTCGCTCACGCACCAACTCGGCCGCTGTCCTACCAGTGACGGCAAACAACAACTTGTTCTGGATGGTAGCGAAGAAGTCTCTCGCGGTCTGGGACGTCTTGTCATAATCAGAACTCGTCGCGACGAACAGGTCGCGCACCTTCTGGTAGAACCGCTTCTCCGATGTCCTGATCTCGCGGATACGTTGCAGGACTTCATCGAAATAGTCTGGTTCAGAGCCGGGGTTCTTCAAGCGTTCGTCATCCATCGCGAACCCCTTGACCAGGTACTCCTTCAACACCGTGGTTGCCCACTGCCGGAACATGACAGCTTGCGGTGTCGTCGCCCGATAACCGACCGCCAAGATCATGTCCAAGTTGTAAACAACAACCTGGCGGCGTACCTGTCGCGAGCCTTCTTGCCGAACCATCAACTCTGAGTTGATAGTTGCCCGGTCCACCTCGCCGTCCGCCAGTATTCGCTCAATAGTCTGCTGAATGTTCTGCACCGAAGTCGCATACAAGTCGGCCAAGGCTCGCTGTGACAACCACACAGTGCCGTTGACCGCACGCAGTTGCACCTCGCTGGCACCCTTACGCCGGTACACGATCATTTCGCCTTGCTGCTCAGTCATGGCTCCTCCCTCAGTTGGGTCATGGAACCAGTCTGGCAGGCAGCACTGACATTTCTGGGGCGAGCAGTACACAGGTCGAACCGGCCCGCAAAACCCCGCAGAGTGTGCTCTTCGGTCACCTTGTCGCGCTGCTTCTTCCAGACGACGCCGAATGGCGGATTCGACAAACAGTAGTTGAACCGGCGATCCGGGTAGCCGTCGGCGATCAGCGTGTCACCCAGGATAATGGCATCCGCCGATTGCCCTTTGACGATCAGATCGGCCTTGCAGATCGCGTACGATTGCGGGTTGATCTCCTGACCCGCCAACGTCAATGTCGCCGAAAGATTGAGTGTCTTGATGTGGTCCTTCGTGGGTGCCGGTACGCAGTCCAGCCGTCGCAGTACCGTGAACGGCAAGATGATGTCGCCGTACTGATGGGCCTTGAAGCTCCGGTCGGCGAGAAGCCGGGTCATCTGGGCGGCGTCTCCGGGCGGCAATGGCAGGCCTCGCGTGGCGAGTAACGCCAATTGGTCGGCAATGGTTAACGCGGGTTTTCGTTGCGGAGAGGGCATGGGTTGTCCTTGAAAGTGAGAAGCCCCGCCGATGTTGGGGAAGCCTTTCGGCTCTAGCCCTGGCGGGGTCTATTAGTCTCAAGGTTACCAGACCTGACCACCAGCGGCTCCTCAGGTATGCTGTGGGCTATGAGTCTTACGGTCGCTGATGTCAGGGAAGCAGCGTTGACGCTGCCCGAGCACGACCGGGCCGCGCTTGCGGAGTCGCTGCTGGAGAGCCTCGACTATCCGGTGGATGACCCTGCCGAGGTTGAGGCGTCG
>WRFI01000094.1 GCA_009778875.1 Propionibacteriaceae bacterium
ACCCGTTTGCACCATGCAGCCGGCGATGTTGCCGAACTTGGAGCTGTGGAAGATCTCGCGGATCTCGGCCACACCCAGCGTGTGCTCCTCGTAGATCGGCTTGAGCATGCCTTTGAGGGCAGCCTCGATGTCGTCGATGGCCTGGTAAATGATCGAGTAGTAGCGGATGTCGACGTTGTCGCGGTCGGCCGCCTGGGCCGCCTGGACGGTCGGGCGCACGTTGTAGCCGAGGATGACGGCGTGCGGGGTCGACGCGGCGGCCAGCGAGACGTTCGTCTCGGTGATGGCGCCGACGCCGCGGTCGATGACCCGCAGCGACACTTCGTCCCCCACGTCGATCTTGGCCAGCGCATCTTCCAGCGCCTCGACGGAACCGGCGCTGTCGCCCTTCAGGATCAACAGCAGCTCGGACGCCTCGCCCTTGGTCATCTGCTCGAACAGCTCGTCCAGCGTCTTGCGACGGGCACCCAACGCCTGCGCGGCGGCGCGCATCCGGGCCTCGCGGGTGGTGGCCACCTGACGGGCGGTGCGGTCGTCGTCCACGACCAAGAAGTGGTCGCCGGCACCCGGCACCGACGCCAGACCGATCACCTGCACGGGCATGGACGGCAACGCCTCGTCGACCGTCTCGCCGTGGTCGTTGATCATGGCGCGCACCCGTCCGTAGGTCGACCCGGCCACGATGGAATCGCCCTTGCGCAGCGTTCCCCGCTGGATCAGGACGGTGACCATCGGGCCGCGCCCTTGGTCGAGGTGGGCCTCGATGGTGACGCCCTGCGCCGGCATGTCGGGGTTGGCCCGCAGATCGAGCGCGGCGTCGGCGGTCAGGACGATGGCTTCAAGCAGCGAATCAAGGCCGACCCGCGTGACGGCCGAGACGTCGACGAACATCGTGTCGCCGCCGTACTCCTCCGGGGTCAGGCCGTACTCCATCAACTGGCCACGAACCTTGGTCGGGTCGGCGCCCGGCTTGTCGATCTTGTTGACGGCCACCACCACCGGCACATCGGCCGCCTTGGCGTGGTTCAAAGCCTCGATTGTCTGCGGCATGACCCCGTCGTCGGCCGCCACGACCAGCACGGCGATGTCGGTGGACTGGGCACCACGGGCCCGCATGGCGGTGAAGGCTTCGTGGCCGGGCGTGTCGATGAAGGTGATCTTGCGTTCCTCGCCGTCGACCATCGTCTCGACCTGGTGGGCGCCGATGGTCTGGGTGATGCCGCCGGCCTCGCCCTCCACGACGTGGCTGTGCCGCAGCGCATCCAACAGCTTCGTCTTGCCGTGGTCGACGTGGCCCATGACGGTGACGACGGGCGGCCGGGGCTGACGATCAGACTCGTCGCCCAGATCATCGCCGTAGTCGAGGTCGAAGCTCATCAGCAGGTCGCGATCCTCGTCCTCAGGCGACACGACATGAATCTCGTAGTTCAGCTCGGCGCCCAACACTTCGAGGGTCTCGTCCGGCACCGACTGGGTGGCGGTGATCATCTCGCCCAGGTTGAACAGCACCTGCACCAGTGCCGCCGCGTCAACATTGATTTTCTCTGCCAAATCGGTCAGAGAGGAACCGCGGCGCAGCCTGATCATTTGGCCATCGCCTTGACGGATGCGCACGCCACCGATCGTCGGCGCCTCCAGCATCTCGAACTCTTGGCGCTGAACGCGCTTTGACTTGCGGCCCTTGTGGCCCGCCCCGCGGCCAAAGGCGCCCTGCGTCCCCGATCCGGAACGTCCGCCACGACCACCGCGGCCACCGCCGACGGGCGGCATCGTCATCGTGCCAGCCGATGGCGCTTGGCCACCGCTGCGCCCGGCGCCGCCGGGACGAGGCCCGCGCCCGCCGGTGCGGGGGGCGCCGGTGGGTGCTCCGGCACGCGCACCGCCAGGCTGGCCGAGTGTCGTCCGCTTGGGCATCATGGCGGGGTTCGGCCGCGGCATCCCAGGCAGTCCGCCCGTCATGCCGGGACGCGGAATGCGCGGCTCGTCATCCGAGACGGTGCGACGCTGACCCATGCCCTGCTGGGCGGCGTAAGGATTGTTGCCGGGCCGCGGTGCACCGGGACGACGAATCGGGCCGGGAACAGGTCCTGGGCGGGGTCCAGTGGGTGCCGGGGCAGGCGCCGCCGGTTCAGCCGCAACGGGCTCTGGAGCGGCCTCGGGCGGTGCCACGTCCACCACGATCTGCGGCGGTTCCACCACCACCGGCTCTGGTTCGGGGACTGACGTTTCGACCACGATTTCGGGCACTGCCGGTGCCGCCACCGGCGCCGGAGTGGGCTCGGCGACCGGTGCGGGACGTTCAGCCGCGTAAGCCTTCTTGACCTGGCTGGCGACGATCGATTCGATGCTTGAAGAGGCTGTCTTGACGTACTCGCCCATCTCGGTCAACTTGGCGAGAAGCGTCTTACTGTCGATTCCGAGCTCTTTGGCGAGCTCAGACACTCGGACCTTGGCCACTGTTCTCCTTCAGGCCCGAGCATGCCGGGCCGACTAGCTGTGTGTGCTCATTTCTGGGTACTCATCGAGCGCTCATGAGCATGTGCCCACTTTCTTGGTTGGATATCCGCCCGGCAGGGCGATAGTGCCGTCTTGGTGACAGCTTGACCATTCTAGCAGCTAGACAAACAAACACCCGAACTACCGCCCCCGCCGCAAGGAACGTTTCAGGGTGCCGCGACGCTCCGCCAGTTCCAGGCACGCCTCGTGCACCCACGCCCCCCGCCCAGGCAACCGCCGGCCGTCGTCGCGAGTCACGACACCATCCGCCAGGACGAACCTCACCAGGCCACACGCGCCGGTCAGTTCGACGCGTTGGCGGCAGCCCACACAGGTGCGGATCGGTGTGGTCACGACGCGTCAGGTGGCTCTGCGGTGGGCTCGCTGTCGGCGCGAATGTCGATGCGCCAGCCCGTCAGGCGGGCCGCCAGCCGGGCGTTTTGGCCCTCGCGCCCAATCGCCAGGCTCAGCTGGTAGTCCGGCACCGTCACCCGGGCGGCCTTGGCAGCCAGGTCCACTATCTCCACGGATGTCACCTTGGACGGCGACAGCGCGTTGGCGATGAACTTCGCCGGATCGGTGGCGTAATCGACGATGTCGATCTTCTCCTCGTTCAGCTCGTGCATGACGTTGCGCACCCTGGCGCCCATTGGCCCGATGCAGGCACCCTTGGACGAAACATCCGGATCATTCGACGCGACGGCGATCTTGCTGCGGTGGCCGGCCTCCCGCGCGATGGCCACGATCTCGACGATGCCCTGCTCGATCTCGGGCACCTCCAGCGCAAACAGCTTCTTGACCAGGTTCGGATGGGTGCGCGACACCACCACCTGAATGCCCCGAAGCTCACGGCGGACGGTGACAATGTAGACCCGCAGCCGCTTGCCGTGGGTGTACTGCTCGCCCGGGGACTGTTCGGCCGGTGGCATGATGGCCTCGAACCCGCCGATGTCGACGCGCACCGTCTGGGAGTCGCGGTCGGCTTGGACCGTCCCCAAAACGACGTCCCCCTCGGCCGAGGAAAACTTGCCGTAGCGGCGCTCGTCCTCGGCCTCGCGCAGGCGCTGCGAAATCACCTGGCGGGCCGTCGCGGCGGCCACCCGCCCGAACCCGGCGGGGGTGTCGTCGGATTCGCCGACCTTTTCCCCGTCCTCGTCCAGTTCGGGCACCAGCACCTTCACCTCGCCCGACTTGCGATCGATCTCGACTCGGGCCCCCGGCTTGGCGTCCTCGGTCTTTTCGTAGGCGTTGAGAAGTGCCCCCTCCAAGGTGCTCAGCAGATAGCTGAGCGGGATTTCCTTGTCCCGTTCAATGTCGCGCAACGCGACCAGATCGATATCCATCATTCCTCCTTGGTGATGTCATCGGCGCCCGGCTTATCACGAAATTCAACTTGCACTTTGGCGGACGCAATCGAGTCGAAGGGCACCACTTTGGCGTCTCCCTTTTCAGGTGTCAGCTCGATTCCGTCGTCGGTGACCGCCGTGATGCGCGCCGTTTCGGCGTCGCCCGATTTCAGCGTGACCCGTACCAGTCGCGAGATGTTGCGACGGAAGTGGGCCGGCGTGGCCAAGGGTGCGTCCACACCACGGGTTGACACTTCGAGGACGAAAGACTGCTCACCGGTGTCGGCTTCGTCCAGTTCATGTGAGATGGCTCGGGTGGCCGCCGCAATCTCGTCAAGATCGGGCCCGTGGCCGTCAGGGCCGTCCCCGTCCAGGAACACCCGCACAACCTCGCGTCCGCCGACCCGCAACACTTCGATGTGATCAATTTCAAGCCGGAGGGGCGCAACAACCGGCGCCAAAAGTGCATGAAGGCTGGGACGGTCCATCGCGTGATCCTCTTATGAGCTAGTTGTGACTTCTAGCATAGCGGTTGGCAGCCATATCCGACCTCGGTTTGGCTGTGAACACCGCAAGGCTTAGACGTTCAGTTGCGCAATCTCAATGATCAGATCAACGGCCTTTTCCATCGACTGCGCCGAGACGTACTCGAAGCGGCCGTGGAAGTTCTCACCGCCGGCGAAGAGGTTCGGCATCGGGAGTCCCATGAACGAGATTTTTGAGCCGTCCGTACCCCCGCGCACCGGTTCAATGACGGGGGTGATGCCGAGCTTCGCCATGGCCGCCTTGGCCAACTCGACGGGCGCCATGTTTTGCTCGATCACCCGGGCCATGTTGTAGTACTGGTCCCGCAAGGCAACGGTGACTCGAGGCTCATCGAAGGACGCGTTGAGGCTGGCCGCGATGTCGGTCATCATCTGTTTGCGGGCGGCGAAGGCGTCATCATCGTGGTCCCGGATGATGTAGCTGGCGTCTGCCTGTTCGACTGTGCCGCCCAGGCCGTGAAGGTGGAAGAAACCCTCGCGTCCCTCCGTCAACTCGGGACGGTCGTGGCTGGGCAGTGCGTTGTGGAAGTCGATCAGCACCTGCAGCGCGTTGACCATCTGACCCTTGGCGGTGCCCGGATGCACGCTGCGGCCCTGCACATGAACGTCGGCGGCCGCCGCCGAGAACGTCTCGTACGACAGTTCACCCAGCGGGCCGCCATCGACCGTGTAGCCGAAGTCGACGTTGAAGTCGGCCACGTCGAACTTGTCGGCGCCGGTGCCGATCTCCTCGTCCGGCCCGAACCCGATGCGTAGTTCGCCGTGCTCGATCTCCGGGTGGGCCAGCAGATACTCGGCGGCCGTCATGATTTCGGCGACCCCCGACTTGTCGTCGGAGCCGAGCAGCGTCGTGCCGTTCGTGGTCACCAGCGTCTGGCCGACGTACCGCTTCAAGCGCGGGAAGGCTGCCGGGTCCAGGCTGAACCCGCTCGAACCCAGCGGGATGACTCCCCCGTCGTAATCGCTGATGATCTGCGGGTTGATGCCGTCCGCATTGAAATCGGCGGTGTCGACGTGGCTGATGAAACCGATTCGGGGGCACGCCTTTTTGGTGGTTGCCGGGATGGTCCCGATGATGTAGCCGTTCGACTCCAGGTAGTGGACGTCCTTCACACCGATGCTTCGCATCTCGTCACCCAGTTTTCGGGCGAACTCGGCTTGGGACGGGGTGGACGGCGTTGTCTCGCTCGTCGCGTCGGAGCGGGTATTGACGCGCACATAGGAGAGGAATCGGTTGAGAAGATTGTCGTATGTCATGGGTTTGCCTCCAGCGTTTGGTGCTGACAAGCCTAGTGCCGATGAGCTAGTCTTTCGCCCATGAAGACGCGTTTGGTGCTGGCGATCCTCGCCGCCGCGGCGTTGCTCGTGACTGGCTGCGCCAACCCCGATCCCCGCATCAGCGCCAGCCAGAGCTCCTGGGCCCGCAGCGATCTTTTCGGGCAGGCGGCGACGGCCGAGTATTTCCTGGCGGGGGTCTACGGCGTGGCCGATTCGGCGAACCTGCCCGGCTGTGGCACCTGGTGTGCGGCCGCCCAGGCGATGCACCAAGCCCAGGCGACGGTGCTGACGCAGCCCGACCCCTGGGGGGGCTTCACCGAGCCGACGATGAGCGTCTTGCCCGATTACGGCAGCGAGGCGGCCATGCTGGCGGACCTTCAGCGGGCGTCGAGCGAGGTACTGGCGGCGGCCCAGGCCGGGTTGGCGGGCGCCAGCGCCGGACCGGAGGCGCTGCTGTGGGCGTCCCTGGTCGCGACGGCCAACGCCTCGGTGACCTTTGCGAATGATCAAACCGCCGCGATGCCGGCGCTGCGCCCGGGCGCAGTTGTGCCGTCCCAGATCGACGTCGGCACGAGTGCCGACGCCGCCAGCACCGCGCTCGATAACGCCAACGCCGTGGTTTATGTGGCAACGGTCGGGGCGGCGCAGGCCACAACCGGTGACGCGCTGAAAGCCAGCCTTGGTCACGCCATCAGCCAGGCCAAGGCCGACCGGACCACGCTGCAGGCACAACTCGACGCCGCTGGCGTGACCGTCCCGGCGCCCGAGCTGAGCTACCCGATCAGTGCCGGCGTGGGCTCGGATGACGCCGTCCGCGCGTCGCTGGCGCCGTACCAGTCGGGATTGGCCAATGGCATCGTCCGCCTGGCCGGCACGATGACGGGCCAAGACGCCGTCGACATTGCCATGAAGGCGGACTTCACGGGCGCCACACTGACCTGGTGGCCCGGCTGGGGCTAGCCGATTTCCTGGCGCACCTGCGCGGCGGCTTCGTCCACGGCGACCAGGCGGGCCGTGCCCGACTTTCGGTCACGAATCTCGACCTGGCCGTCCTGAAGCGCCCGCCCGACCACCACGACCGTCGGCATGCCCAACAGCTCGGCGTCAGCGAACTTGACGCCCGGGCTGGCCGGGCGGTCGTCCAGCAGCACCGCAACACCGAGGCCGTCCAGCTGGGACGCCAAGTCCCGGGCAGCCGCGAAGATCGCCTCGTCCTTGCCCGCCGCCACGATGTGCACGTCGTAGGGGGCGACATTGCGCGGCCAGCAGAGTCCCTTGTCGTCGTAAGTGTCCTCGGCGATCGCGGCCACGGCCCGCGAGATGCCCAACCCGTAGCTGCCCATGATGACGGTGACCAGCTTGCCGTTGGCGTCCAGCACCTTGAGATCCAGCGCGTCCGCATACTTGTAGCCGAGCTGAAAAATGTGCCCGATCTCGATGCCACGCGACAGCTTCAGCGGGCCCGAGCCGTCCGGCGCCGGGTCCCCCTCACGGATCTCGGCCACGTCGATCACCCCGTCGGCGGTGAAATCGCGTCCCGCCACAATGTCGTAGGTGTGATGGCCGGGTTCGTTGGCGCCGGTGATCCACCTGGTGCCCGGCACAACCCGCGGGTCAAGCAGGTAACGGACGCCGGACGGGGCCGTTTCCCCCAGGAATTGGGCGCCATCCTTG
>WRFI01000095.1 GCA_009778875.1 Propionibacteriaceae bacterium
CGCCCAGTCGATTGGCGAGCCCGGCACGCAGTTGACGATGCGTACCTTCCACACCGGTGGTGTGGCGGGCGACGACATCACCCAGGGTCTGCCCCGCGTGGTCGAGCTTTTCGAGGCCCGCACGCCCAAGGGCAAGGCGCCGATCGCCGAGGCGTCCGGCCGCATCAAGATTGAGGACATGGGTCGCGGCCGCAAGCTGACGATCGTCCGCGACGACGGCGAGCCCGATCTGGAATACCTGGTGGGCCGTCGTGCCCGTCTCGACTTCGAGGACTCGAACCGCGTGCGGCACATCATCGCCGAGGGCGATCACGTCGAGGTCGGTGACCAGTTGGTGGCCGGCACGATCGATCCGCATGACGTGCTGCGGGTGCGCGGCGTCCGCAAGGTGCAAGAGCACCTGGTGGAAGAGGTGCAGAAGGTGTACGCCACCCAGGGCGCCCCGATCCACGACAAGCACATCGAGATCATCATCCGCCAGATGCTGCGGCGCGTGACAGTCATCGAATCGGGCGACACCGAGATGATGCCGGGCGAGCTGATCGACCGGCAGATCTTCGAGACCCGCAACCGGGCGACGGTCGAGGCGGGCGGTCAGCCGGCGGAGGGCCGCCCCGTGTTGATGGGCATCACGAAGGCGTCGTTGGCAACCGAGTCGTGGCTGTCGGCCGCCTCCTTCCAGGAGACGACGAAGGTGCTGACGGACGCGGCGATCCACGCCAAGTCGGACAAGCTGCTGGGCTTGAAGGAAAACGTCATGCTGGGCAAGCTGATCCCGGCCGGTACCGGTCTGGAGCAGTACCGCAGCATCCGCGTCGAGCCGACGCCCGAAGCGCAAGCCCACGCCTTCCGCACCGCCTACGACCCCTACGACTACGACTTCGGTCAGTCGGGGGTCTCCAACGGCCTGGACGATCTGGACTTCGCCGACTTCCGGTAGGATTCCCCTCCATTCCCCTCCAGGAGGGGGGCGCGCAGCGCCGGGGTGGTCCACCTATTCCTTTTTGTCGATCGATTTGACATCCCAACTGTAACGTGTTACAGTTGATCCAGCGCGCTGGGCCGAAGTCAATCGGTTATCTGGAGTGGGAAGTTTCGGGTTCGAGTCCCGTCGTCGCAAGACGTAGCTCAATTGGTAGAGCGCCCACCTTTCGCGGTCGGCGACAACATGTCCGGCGCGCGCCACAACTCCATAGGTTTGGGGGTCGCCCCCCAAATGCCGGGCCGAAGTCAATCGGTTATCGTCCAATAATCGCGAGCTCGAAACTCGCAGCCGAGCACGGTTCACCTGAGCCAGTGCTTGGTTACCCGGTTGGCACCACATGTCCGGCATGCAAGACCGGCCTGGCACCCGGGCCGAAGACAGTCGGTTATCACTCGAAATGATCACCTCCGGCAGTCACGACCTGTCCGGGCGCCAGGCCCCATCATGAAAGGAACGAACATGGGCACCGAAGACGCACTGACCAAGATCGGCACTCGGCGCACTCCGCAGACCGAGCGTTCGCGCCCGGACGAGGTGGTTAACTCGGCCGGTGGCTACGTTTTCCCGGTCGACGATCTGGCGCGGCTGCGCCGGTTCCTCACCCTTGGCGTCGACGGCGGCACCTACTACGTGCGCGACGTCGACCTAGCGGCAGACAACGCCACAGTGGTGACGCGGTTCGCGCAAAGCGACCCCAGGACCCTGGTCGACGAGATCGTCGCCATTTCGGTGGGCGGGCGGGCCCCGAAGCAAAACCCGGCGCTGTTCGCGCTGGCGATCGCCGCATCGTTGGCCGACGACGAGGGCCGCGCCTACGCGCTGTCGAAGCTGCCGGAGGTTGCCCGCACCGGCACCATGCTGTTCCAATTCGTCACCTACGCGCAACAGTTCCGCTCCTGGGGGCGTGGCCTGCGCCGCGCTGTCGCCGGCTGGTACACCGAAAAGACGGTGGATAACCTGGCGTACCAGGCGGTCAAGTACCGCCAGCGGGATGGCTGGACGCACGGCGACCTGCTGCGCCTGTCGCACCCGCAGACCAGCCAGGCGGAAAGGGCGCTGCTGTTCGAGTGGATACTGGGCAAGGCCGACGTGGCTGCCCATCGCTTCACCACGGCGTTGCCGTTGGTTGACGCCTACGAGCAGATGAAGGCGCTCGGTGATGCTGGCGACGTCAAGGCCATCGCCGAGATCGTCGCCGCGCAGCCGGGCATCCCCTGGGAGGCCATTCCTGACGTCGCGATGAACAGCACGGACGTCTGGCAGGCCCTGCTGGGAAACGGCGTCCCGCAGACGGCACTGATGCGGCAACTGCCCCGCCTGACCAACCTCGGTTTGGCAACCGGCGACACGGGCAAGCAGATCGCGCTGCAGTTGCAGGACGAGCTCCGCCTGGTCAAGGGCCGCATCCATCCGATGCAGGTGCTGGTGGCACTGCGAACCTATGCCTCCGGGCACGGGGCGCGCGGGCACCAGACGTGGGACCCGGAGGCCCGCATCATCGATGCGCTCGACGCGGCGTTCTACACCGCCTACAAGGCTGTCGAGCCAACGGGTGAGCGGATGCTGCTGGCGCTTGACGTCTCCGGGTCGATGACCGCACCAATCGCCGACCTGCCGCTGAGCGCTCGTGAGGCGACGGCGGCGATGTCCTTGGTCACCGCCAACGTCGAGGACAACTACGAGATCGTCGGCTTTTCGGGTGCTGCTGGACTGTCCAAGCTCACGATCAGCCCGCGACAGCGTCTGGACGATGTCATGAGCTACGTGCAGGGGCTGCCGTTCTCCGGCACAGACTGCGCGCTGCCTATGCTGTGGGCGCAGAAGCGGCGCCTGCCAGTCGATGCGTTCGTCGTCTACACGGATTCGGAAACCTGGTCGGGCCAGATCAAGCCATACCAGGCATTGCGCGAGTACCGGGACACGATGGGTATCGCCGCGAAACTCGTGGTGGTGGGCACCACCTCGACTGGCTTCAGCATCGCCGATCCGGATGACGCGGGCATGATGGACGTTTGTGGCTTCGACACCACGGTGCCGAATGTCATCAGCGATTTCATCAGGCAGACCATCTGAGGTAGAGGACGCTCCTTGTGGGGCGTCCTCTATTGTCTTAAAGGAGAGCATGAACGTCACGGCGCAGCAGGCCAGGGAAGCGCAAAAGGCTGCTCAACAGGCGCGGGCGGAGGCGAAACGCCACCAGCAGCGGCGGGACCTGTTGGTGTGCCAGTTGCACATTCGCGACGGCCACACGTACGCCGAGATAGCCAAGCAGGTTGGGCTGACGCCCGAGACCGTGGCAAAGATAATCAACCCTCAGCGGCGGGGCAGACGGTAGCGCCCAGCCCGAGGGCTCCCGTTAGATTCCGAATAGTTCGGCGTTACGACCGGAATTTCGCGATTACGCCAGGTTTTTCAGAATCCAAGGCGCTTGAGTTGTACCGCGCCCGCAGTGAGGTGGCGTGTCTAACCGATGGGGAAACGCAGCCACTAGCCAAGGGACGGAAGACCTATTCGGCGCCAAGTCCCCCTTGAGGGGGGACGCGGCAGCAGCAGTGGAGGCGGGTGGCCGTCGAATATGACGGGCTAAGCTGAAAGTGAGCGAGGAGGAGGTGTTTGGGATGTCGCAGCCGACGCAGCCGTTGCAGACGCCGTTTGGCGCGGCGCCAGTCATGCAGGCCGTCCCCGCATCACCCTACGACTCGGCGCAGTGGCAGATGCCCCCGAGCGGGGGCGCCAAGCCCGAGCTGACCGCAGCCGGGGCATGGGTGGGCGGCGGGCTGCTCACCCTGGGCGGGTTACTCAGCGTGATCGGCGCAGTGATGCTCAACGGTGACCACCTTTCCCAGGTTCTGTCCGGTTTGCGGTGGCCTTCTTTTGGGTCGGTTCTTCTCATCTTGCTGGCCTTGGAGTCAATCTTCGGGGACTTGGTGCTGGGCATCGTCGCGCTGGCGGCGGCCCGGCGGCATCTTGTCGCTGTGGCCGTGGTGGCACTGGCGTTGAACGTCATCAACACGGTGGGCTTGACCTGGCAATACTCAAGTCTGAGTCCCAGCCTGTCGGTGGGGCCCATGCAGCCCATGTTCACAGTTCTGGCTCACCTGCTGGTGGCCTGTCTGCTGCTGGCCCTGGCCTTGTCAAGCCGGGCAACGATCGCCCTGAAGATCATTGCACTGGCAGTCCTCGCGATGTTGTTGATCAACTTCATTAGCGCCAGCCCATGGGGAGCCTTCGGGGACGCCCACACCTTGACTGTCGTGTGGCTACTCAGCGCCGGCGCAATTCTGGCAGTCGCCGGCTGGCTGGTGCTGGTCGCCGGCATCAAGACGCCCGGTGCACCATCGGAACTCGCGAAGAAAATGGCGAAGTTGCGGGGTTAGTTCCCCTGCAAAGGAGGGGTGGCAGTCGCGAAGCGACTGACGGGGTGGTCCCGCGAGGGGTGCAGCGCCACAGCCGCGGGGGGTGGTCTGTCACTTTTCTGTGCTGACGCGGACGCTTGGCGTCGATCATCCGGAAGCCAGGCGTTTGAGTCGGCGGGGTTTGGGGCGGGTGTTGTCTGGTTGTGGCCGGGTTTGGTGCCCGCCCAACCCATCATGGCTGCGCCGCGATGGACCGAACGTCCCCTGCCGGACCCGGCTGATGGTTGCGTTGGTGTGACTGTTTGCCGGGAAACCTTACTTTTCGTGTTTCCCACACCGCCTACCGCACCCGTGTCGGCGAACCGGTGGGGGTGTCGGTGACAATTAGGCTCTCAGGCTCGTTGCTGTCAAAGGGGGGAACGCAGTTTCGCCTGTCGCACCAGAAGCTGGCGAACCCGGGTGTTTCAAGAATGCTGTCACCTGCCCGCCAACTTGGGGCGTCACCCTGCCAGGTGTGGAAGATACCCCTGGGCGTGGCGGCAGTTAGCTGGTGCTGCCAGCCGATGGGGGGCCCGGCCACAAACGGTGGTGCGGTAGGTGTGTTCGGTGGCAAGTCCCCCTGGGGGGGGACGCGGCAGCAGGGGGGCGTGGAACCCGCCGTCAACACAGGGAGCGCTGGCGCCCTTGGGGAGGTAACCCGGCAAAACCTCCCCGCAA
Organism: Propionibacteriaceae bacterium; assembly: GCA_009778875.1. Lineage (GTDB taxonomy): Bacteria > Actinomycetota > Actinomycetes > Propionibacteriales > Propionibacteriaceae > WRGV01. The sequence goes on from WRFI01000095.1 coordinate 5,059, forward strand.
GCAACCTCGCCTAGGAGGTTTGCCATACCCAACCTCGTCCTTTTGGGGCTGCCGGAGAAGTTGGGCATGGCAAACCTACCAAAATGGGCCCCAAAACGGTAGGTTTCCCATACCCAACCTCGATTTGATCCCTCAAAAGGCGAGGTTGGGCATGGGAAACCTCCAAGGTAAGGCCGCTTGCCGTGACGGCCGGCGTCCCGCCCGCCCACGAACGTCCACACAGCCGGCCCGAGCGCACAGGCGCCGTTGGACTATGCTGGCAACGGGTTTACGAGGAGGTGCTGGCAGTGTCGGAGCCGATGCAGATGCATGACTGGGGCGCCAAGCCGACCCTGACTACGATCGGGGTATGGGTGGGTGGCGGGCTGCTCACCCTGGCCGGGTTGCTGAGACTGATCGTTAAGGTGAGATACCGTAATGGCGACTTTTTCCAGGTTCTGCTCGGCTCGCTGGGGCCTTCTTTTGTGTCGGTCGTCCTAACCTTGCTGGCCTGGGAGTCTATCCTTGGAATCTTGATATTGGGCATCGTCGTGCTGGTGGCGGGTCGGCGCCACTTTTTCGCGGTAGCGATGGTGTCACTCGTGGTGGTCGTGATCGAGACGGGGGTCACCATCATGGAATTCCCATTTCTTGGCTATCCGCCGGGGAAGTCCCTTCAGCTCATATGGGGCCCGTCGGTTCTGCTGCTGTTCGGCTGTCTGTTCCTGGCACTCGCCTTGTCAACACGGACAACGAGGGTGCTGCAGATAATTGTGCTCGCACTGTTGGTGGTGCTGGTGGCCGACTGCGTCCAACCGATGGCAGCAGCGATTATTGGGTATGCCCCAATGGTGACCCAGATGTGGGCACTGGACGTCAGTACTCTTCTGGCAGTAGCCGGCTGGCTGGTGCTGGTCGCCAGCGTTAGGACGCCCGGTACGCGGGTTGATTTTCCGTCGGACTAGGCTGATACGAGTTGATCAGGAGGTACTTGCAATGTCAGAGCCGACGCAGCCGTTGCAGACGCCGTCAGTCACGCCGCCCGTCCCTGCCCCGCCATATGCGGCGCAGTGGCAGACCCCGCCCGCCGCGGCACCATTCCAGCCGACTGCTCCCGCCCCGCCCTACAACCCGGCGCAGTGGCAGACACCCCCGGGCTGGGGCGGCAAACCGGCTCCGACCAAGGTCGGTGCGTTGGTGGGTGGAGGGTTGATCACGCTGGCCGGGTTTCTGACGCTGGCCGGCAACGTGATGAACTTTGGCAGCGCATTTTTCCGGGCCTTCTTCAGTTTTGGCCCCTCCATTGGGTGGGTCCTCCACGACTTTGGGGGTTGGGGGTCCGTCTTTGGAACCTTGATATTGGGCATCGTGGCGCTGGTGGCGGCCCGGCGGCATCTTGCCGCGGTGGCCGTGGCAGCAGTGGTGATACTTGTGATCCAAACGGCCTACTCCACTTGGCAACTGTCATCAATAATGACCTTGCCGTGGAGATTCCTTCAGATCATGTGGCCCACACTGACTTTGCTGCTGGCCATCTGCCTGCTGCTCGCACTGGCTCTGTCAACTCGGGCAACCACAGCGAAAGTACTGAAGATCGTGGCGATAGTACTTCTGGCGGTGGTGCTGATTATCACCATCAGGGGCGACGTGATTGGCAGTACTTACAGACCGGCGTGGCTGTTGGTGCAGTCCTTCAGCTATCCTCTGACGATAGTTGGCCTGTTGGTGCTGGTCGCCAGCGTCAAAACGCCCAGCGCACCAGCAAGGCTTTGACTGGCTGACCAGCCTCCGGTAACATTGGTCGTTGTGTCTGGCGCAGTTGCTTGCTGGACGCGCGTTCCACGTCCGAACTGACGCCCGGTTGCACGGGCTGACGGGGCGGGCTGGAGCAGTGGTTCGTCATACTTGACTGCCGCCCGCAAGGTGTGTTCCGGCGTCGGGTCGCGAGCTGCGAAACCTACCAGAATCTACCGGTTAGCGTCCGCTGGCCGGTGACGGGTGCCCAGCGGGCGTCCGCATAGCAACGAAAGAGATGAATGCCTACCATTCAACAACTGGTTCGCAAGGGCCGGGCTGACAAGGTCAGCAAGAACAAGACCCCGGCGCTGAAGGGCTCGCCCCAGCGTCGTGGTGTGTGCACGCGTGTCTACACGACCACACCGAAGAAGCCGAACTCCGCCCTGCGTAAGGTCGCCCGCGTGCGCCTGTCGTCGGGCGTCGAGGTGACGGCCTACATCCCCGGCGTCGGCCACAACCTGCAGGAGCAC
>WRFI01000096.1 GCA_009778875.1 Propionibacteriaceae bacterium
GCGCAGCGAGGACGACCTGAAGGTCATCCGCAATTTCGGCTCGAAGTCGATCGACGAGGTCAAGCAGAAGCTGGCCGAGATCGGCATGACGCTGAAGGACGACGCCTTCGACGGCGGCGACTACGACCTAGACGACTACACGGAAACCGAACAGTACTGATCGGATATTGGAGAAAACATGCCCAAGCCAACCAAGGGTCCCCGTATGGGGGGCAGCCCCGCCCATCAGCGGCTCATGATGGCCAATCTGGCCACGCAGTTGTTTGAGCACGGCAAGATCACCACGACGCTGGCCCGCGCCAAGCGCGTCCAGCCGCTGGCCGATCACCTGATCACCAAAGCCAAGCGGGGCGATCTTCACGCCATCCGGACTGTCGCCAAGACCATCACCGACAAGGGTGTGCTGGACCGTCTGTTCAAGACGATCGGCCCGTCCATGAAGAACCGCGAAGGCGGTTACACCCGCGTCACGAAGATCGGCAACCGGCAAGGCGACGCTGCGCCGATGGCTGTGATCGAGCTCGTCACCGAGGAGGTGTCACCCAAGAAGGTGGCGCCGAAGAAGGCGGCGGCCCCGGCCAAGGCTGAGCCGAAGAAGCCGGTTGAGGACGTCAAGGACGTCGACGACGACACGGACGCCCCAGCCGAAATGGACGAGGCCGAGGACGCCGAGGACGCGGAAGACGCCGCTGAGGCGGCGGAAGAGGCGGCCGATGAGGCCAAGACCGAGAGCGAAGAGGCCGCCGAGGCCGACGAAGAAGCCAAAGACTAGGCTGGATTCTAGGAGCGGTCACCTCTGGTACAGGGCGAGGGGTGACCGCTCTACCCTTTCCAGGTGACCTTGGCCAGGGCCTCGGGCCATGTGCGGTCGAGGCGCCGGCCGCCTGACCGGATGCCCCACCAGAGCACCAATCCGCCCAGGCCAAAGCCGACCAGCAAGGCCAGCCAGCTGAATACCGGGTTGACGGCCAAGGCCAAGACGGCCAGGGCCACGACCGGCAGGGTGAGGATGACTGGCAGGAACATGCCGATCATCGATGCGCCAAACCCGGCGGCACCGCCTGTGCCGTTGCGCCCGACCAGGGACGAGCCGGCCGGCGGCTGCGGGATCTGCCAGATCGAACCGATCCATGAGCCCACCCCCATGCCTATCAGCAGCAGCGCCGCCGACACGCCGACCACTGACGGCAGCACCTGCCATTGACCCGTGTAAATGGTGAAGCCAATGATCATCACGACGATGATCGGTGTGAACAGCACCAGCGACGCCAGCACGCGGCCCCAGCGGTCGTCCCGTCCCGACACTCCGGTGACGATCTGGGTGGCCAGCGCCGAACCGTCGTAGCTGATGTCCCAGCCCACATAGATGGCCACCATCCAGCCGGCCAGCGCCGGCGAGAAGGTCAACACCTGGGTGATGATGGCCTGCTCATCCGGGGACATTTGACCAGCACTCATGCTCATCGACAGCGCCATCAGGAAGGGCAGGATGATGGTGGCGATGATGCTGATGAGCCGCCTGGGGTCGCGGCGGAAGTAGCGCAGCCCGCGCTTGGCGATCGCGCCGGCCGGTGTGGCGGGCAGCAGGCGGTCGAGGGGGTTGGCCTTGGTGATTTTCTCGGCCTCGCCGCCGGCCTCCAACTGGCTGGTCAGGCGCTTGCCGAACTGGTGGGCCCACACCCACGCCATCAGCACCAGCCAGGCGAGCGCCAGAACCAGCCACAGCAAAGCTTTGACGCCCTGTCCGCTGGCCAGGGCCCACGGCAGCCCCCAAGCCCAGCCGAAGGGGGTCCAGGCGATGACGCCAGCGGTCGTGGACAGGCCGGCGAAGAAGGCATCGGGATTGGTCGTGATGGTGCCGGCCGCCAGCGACCGGCTGACCAGTTGCATCGCCACCGAGAAGCCCATGATCACCAGGAAGAAGACGATGATCGTCAGATCGCGGGCCTTGCGCCGGCGCAGCACGTCGGCCAGCACGGCGGCCAGCGCCCGCGATGACGCCAGGCAGGTGGCAAACCCGACGACCCAGCCGACGACGGCGCCCAGCAGGGTGAGAGGCGACGTCGACCAGGCGGCCACGTAGCCGACGCCGAGGAACAGCATCATCACTCCGCCCAGCCCCATTGCCGCCGACACCACCAGTCCTGGCATCAGCCGTCCCATCCGCACCGGATACAGGGCGAAGCGGCCGGCGTCCAGCATGTCGTTGCTGCCGGTCATCAGCGTCACCATGATCGGCCAAAGCAGCGTCAACAGGGCGAAGCCGCTTGTCAGCACCTCACCGCGGGTGGCGGCGGAGGTGCCGCGCAGGGCCAGCATGCCCCACATCAGCGGGACCACCGAGCCGAGCATCAGCACCGCCATGATCAAGCTGCCAACCTTCATGGCGACAGACGACATGGTGTAACGCCAGCTCAGCTTCAGCTGAAGGCGCACGAGCACGCCGATCATGGTGCCACCGGCCCAACGCCTTGGCCCAGCCAGCTCAGCGAGCCCAGGGAGACGTCGCGCACCCCCACCAGTTCCAGGAAGCGCTGCTGCAATGGTTCGCCGTTCTTGACCTGGTCGATGCCGCCAAGCGCCAAAATGCGGCCCTCGGCGATGACGGCCACCGCGTCGCACAGCGTCTCAACCAGTTCCATGACGTGGCTGGACATGACGACGGTGCCGCCGCGGTCGACGTAGTCGTGCAGGATCGACCGGATCGCTTCGCCGGACACCGGGTCGACCGATTCGAACGGCTCGTCCAAGATGACCAGCGACGGATTGTGCACCAGCGCACAGGCCAGGCCGATCTTCTTCGTCATGCCGGCGGAGTAATCGGCCACCAAGGTCGTGGCGTCGGCCGTCAGCGCCAAGGCTTCCAGCAGGGCGTCCGCCCGGGGCGTCGCGACGGAGGCGGGCACGCCGCGCAGTTGGGCGGTCAGCATCAGCATCTCGCGCCCGGTCAGGCGGTCAAACAGGCGGATGCCGTCGGGCAGCACACCCATCAGAGCCTTGGCGGCGGCGGGGTCGGTCCACACGTTTCGACCCAGCACAGAGATGACGCCCTGATCGGGTCGCAGGAGTCCCGTCACCATTGATAGTGTCGTCGTCTTGCCCGCGCCGTTCGGGCCGACGAGGCCGAAAAGGCAACCCGGCGGGACCGCCATCGACAAGTCATTGACGGCCACCTTCGCCCCGAATGCCTTGACCAGGTGGCTGAGCCACATGGCAGGCGTCGCATTGAAGTCGACCTGACGGGCACGACGCGCCGTGTTGTCGGGCTCGGGGGGCGGGGGAAGGGGGTCTGTGGTCATGGATTCCATTCAACCATGCGGGCTGCGGCGGAATACCAACAGGGGCTCGGCGGTTGGACTCAGTAAGAAGTCAGGCCCCAAGAATCGAGGAAGAATGACCTACACATTGCCAGAATTGCCGTACGACTACAGCGCACTGGAGCCCTTTGTCAGCGGCGAAATCATGCAATTGCATCACGACAAGCACCACAAGGCCTATGTGGACGGCGCGAACACCGCGGCCGACAAGCTGGCCGAGGCTCGCGCCAAGGGCGACTTCGCCATCGTCAACAAGCTCGAAAAGGACTTGGCGTTCAACCTTGGCGGTCACCTGAACCACTCGCTGTTCTGGCAGATCATGGCTCCGGCCAATGGTGGCGTGCCGCAGGGCGAGCTGGCCGCCGCGATCGACGAGTCGTTCGGCAGCTTCGACGCTTTCAAGGCCGAGTTCCAGGCCGTCGCCCTGGGCATCCAGGGCTCCGGATGGGCGGCCCTGGCGTGGGAGCCGGTCGGTCAGCGCCTCGTCAACTGGCAGCTGAGCGATCACCAGGCCAATGCGCCGATGGCCCAGTTGCCCGTGCTGCAACTGGACATGTGGGAGCACGCCTTCTACCTGCAGTACAAGAACGTCAAGGCGGATTACGTCAACGCGTGGTGGAACGTCGTCAACTGGGCCGAGGTCCAGCGTCGCTTCGCCGCTGCCCGCGGCGTCACCGTCTAAAAAACCCCCTCTGAGGAGGGGCGGCGGCGGAGCCGCCGGGGTGGTTTTCCGGCCCTTTCCCTCATGTAGAACCTGAGAAATGACCGATCTCGAATTTAGGTTTTTCTCAGGAAGCCGCTAAAGTGGGGGGACGGTTGGCGGAAAGGCAGGGCATGCGCAGGATCCCCGTGGCAGGGCTGTTGGTGGGCATCGCCAGCGCCATGACGGTGGCTGGTCTCGGCGTCGCCAGTGCGACCACTTCCGACGTCACCTTGACGGTGGACGGCTCGACAAGCTCACTGCATGTGACCGGGCGCACCGTCGCCGACGTGTTGGCGTCCAGGGGCGTCACCGTCGATTCGCAGGACTACCTGACGCCCGCGCCGACGACGCCCGTCAAGGACGGCACACAGATCGAAGTCTCGCACGCCCGTACGCTGACCGCCACCATCGACGGCCAGAAGAAAACGATCGTGACGACGGCGAACACCCTCAGCAGCGCCTTGGCGTCGATTGGCGTCAACCCGGCGGCGGCCGAGTTGTCGGTGCCGGCCCAAAGCCAGATCAGCGCCAACGATCAGGTGACCGTCCAGACGCAGAAGCTGGTGGCGTTGCGGGCGGGCGGGGTCACCGCGTATTTCATGACGACGGCCGCCACGGTGGGTGACGTGCTGACGGCTCGCGGCATTACGGTCGGCGCGGAGGATCGCCTGACGCCCGCCGCCGACACCGCCGTGACAGACAACCTGAGCATCACCTACCAGCACGTCACGACGGTTCAGGAGACGGTGACCGCCGATGTCCCGTTCCTGACGGTCAGCAAGAGCACGCCGAGCCTGGGAAAGGGTGAGACAAAAATCGTCACCCCGGGTGTTGTCGGCCAGGCCAGCCAGGTTTTCAACGTCGTGTTGGTGGACGGCGTCGAGGAGTCGCGCACGATGGTGTCGGAAACCATCATCGTCCCACCGGTCGACCAGGTGCAGCAGATTGGCCTCGGCAGCTCGCTGGGGGCGTCGACCCCGGAGGCGGCGGCCGCCCAAGCGATCGCCCAGCAGATGCTGGCCGACCAGGGGCTCGGTGACGATGAGTTCGAGTGCCTCGTCAGCTTGTGGAACCATGAAAGCCACTGGAACGTCCACTCCCAGAACACGAGTTCCGGTGCCTACGGCATACCGCAGGCCTTGCCGGGTTCGAAGATGGCTTCGGCCGGTGCTGACTGGCAGGACAACCCAACCACCCAGATCACCTGGGGCCTCGGCTACATCGAAAAGCGCTACGGCAGCCCCTGCGGCGCATGGAGCCACTTCCAAAGCGTTGGCTGGTACTGAACTTGACCACTAGTGGTGGGTCCCACCGTTAGAATTGACTCCATGGCTACGCGTAAAAAAGCATTGCCCCAGCTCGCCGGGTTGAATTCCGAATCGCTGGACATGGCCGAGAACTTCGTCTACAACGCCGAACCGGTGCGCCTGGCCCGCGAGGCGGCCATCGAAGACGGCACGCCTGTGCTCAGCAACGGGACGTGTGCGCTGCTGACGTTCATGGCCCGGGCGCTTGACGCCAAGACGGTCGTCGAGGTGGGCACGGGGACGGGCGTGTCGGGGCTGGCCTTGCTCGACGGCATGACCGCCGATGGCGTGTTGACCAGCATCGATGTTGACGCCGACCGGCAAATCGAGGCCCGTCAGGCGTACTCTGCCGCCGGGATGGGGGCCCAGCGCTTCCGTCTCATCGCTGGCGTGGCGCTGGATGTCATGCCCAAGCTGCGCGACGGCGCGTACGACATCGTCTTCATCAATGGCGACAAGCTGGAGTACGTCGAGTATGTGGCCCAGGCGTCGCGGCTGTTGCGCTCGGGGGGCGTCCTGATCGTCAATGACGTGCTGTGGGCCAACAAGGTGGCCGATCCGGCCAACGAGGACGATGAGGCGTTGATCATCCGGGAGGCCTTGCAAGCGGTCGAGTTGGACGACGCGCTGACGGCCGTGATCGTCCCGCTCGGGGACGGTCTGCTGACCGCGGTCAAAGCCTGATCGCCGGGATTCGACGATGCCCTTCATACCTGGCGCCACGCCGGCCCGATCGATTCGCAACTTCAGCATCATCGCCCACATCGACCACGGCAAATCGACGCTGGCCGACCGCATGTTGCAGTTGACGGGCGTTGTCGACGAGCGGGCCATGCGGGCGCAGTACCTCGACCGCATGGACATCGAGCGCGAGCGCGGCATCACCATCAAGTCGCAGGCGGTGCGGCTGCCCTGGCAGGTGGACGGCCACGATTATGTGCTCAACATGATCGACACCCCCGGGCACGTCGACTTCAGCTATGAGGTGTCGCGGTCTCTGGTGGCTTGCGAGGGCGCCGTCTTGCTGGTGGACGCGGCGCAGGGCATTGAGGCGCAAACGCTGGCCAACCTGTACCTGGCGCTGGAGGCCGACCTGACCATCATTCCGGTGCTCAACAAGATCGATCTGCCAAGCGCCCAGCCGGCCAAGTGCGCGGCCGAACTGGCAGGGGTGCTGGGGTGCCCCACCTCGGATGTCATGCGGGTTTCGGCCAAGACGGGCGACGGCGTGCCGGAACTGCTGGACGCCATCGTCGCGCAGGTCGCCCCGCCGGTGGGGGACGCCAAGGCCCCGGCGCGGGCCCTGATCTTCGACTCGGTTTACGACACCTACCGCGGCGTCGTGACGTACGTGCGCGTCGTCGACGGCGAGCTCAGCACCCGGGAGCGCATCCTCATGATGTCCACCGGCACGACGCACGACGTGCTTGAGGTCGGTGTCATCTCACCCGAGCCGACGCCCGCCGCCGGGCTGGGTGTCGGCGAGGTCGGCTACCTGATCACCGGCGTGAAGGACGTCCGCCTGTCGCGCGTCGGTGACACGGTGACGTCGGCGGCCCGCCCGTCCAAGCAGGTTCTGTCCGGCTACCGCAGCCCCAAGCCGATGGTCTACTCGGGCATTTACCCGATCGACAGCCACGACTTCCCGGATCTGCGCGACGCCTTGGACAAGCTTCAGCTCAACGATGCCGCGCTTCAGTTCGAGCCCGAGACGTCGGGCGCCTTGGGTTTCGGGTTCCGGGCCGGCTTTTTGGGGCTGCTGCACATGGAGATCGTGCGCGAGCGCCTGGAGCGCGAGTTCGGCCTGGACATCATCGCGACGGCGCCGTCGGTGGTCTATCGGCTGATCGGCGAGGACGGCACGGAGCATCGCATCACCAACCCGTCGGA
>WRFI01000097.1 GCA_009778875.1 Propionibacteriaceae bacterium
ATTCGCAATCAATTGAAAGGAATCGAGATGCGAACAGATCTAAAGAAGGCCCGCAATGGTGTCATTGCGGCCGCGTTGGGCGCCGCCCTCCTGATGGGTGGGGGCACCTATGCACTGTGGACGACACAGGCAGACCTTAATGGTGGGACGATCACGGCGGGCAACATGTCAATCACTGCCGACGAGACCACCCCGTTCCTCGCCTTCGACATTTCAGCCGATCGCCTTGATACGACGGAAGATGCGGTCGAGATTGGCGGTGTGTCGGTCGACAAGACTGGTGCGCCCATCACCGACCTGAGCACGTGGCGCATGGTGCCGGGCGACACTGTCGCCCTGCTGTTTAACTATGACCTGCTGCTGGAAGGCGACAACTTGCAGGCCACGCTCTCCTTGGACGGCCTTGATGGGGCAAATGGATTCGAGCACCTCACTCTGGCTGGCACTCTGTATGACAGCAACGGACTGCCGTTGGCGGTCGTTGATGCTGACGAAGCGCAGGTGGATGGGTTGACCCAGAATGACAGTGGTCGAGTGGTGCTAGTGATCTACGCCACCTTCGATCCGGACTTCACCGGCACGGGAGACGACAGCGTCTATGACGCGGGTGCCATCTTGAACCTGGCAAACGCCGTCAGCCTGACGTTGACACAGGATGATCGTTCGTCATAACACAAGACTGCGACCGGGGGCTCGCTGAGCGAGTCCCCGGATAGCAGCCCAACTACCGGTGCCAGGAAAGGAAGGTGCAACATGCGACACAAAATCGGCCCGATGGTGGTTTCCGCGCTGACGACGTGCGCGCTGCTTGGTGCCGCCATCCTGACGGTGGCGCTGGTTGTCGTACCCAGGGTGACCGGGGGCATGAGCCTGACAGTACTGACGGGCAGCATGCGCCCCGGCATCAACCCGGGCGACGTGGTCGTGACCCGCGGGATCGACGCGCAGCAGGCGGCCAGCTTGAACATTGGTGATGTCATCACCTTCCTGCCCTACCCCGACGATCCCACGCTGGTGACGCACCGCATCATCGGCAAGGCCGTCGGCGCATCGGGCACGGCCTTCATCACCCAGGGCGACAACAACAACTCCGTCGACCCGTGGGGGCCGGTGCACGACTTCCAGGTGCGGGGCGACGTCATGTACGTCGTCCCCAAGGTCGGCTGGGCCCGTCAATGGGTGGGCCAGGCCGGCCCGTGGCTGGTGCCCGGGGCGGGCGTGGTGTTGATCGGCGTGGGCCTCGTCAGCCTCGTCACCGTGCGACGCCGCCCAACCCCCGACGACACCCCTCTTGAGGAGGGGAATGGAAGCCTGGTGCATGGCGCTGCGCCACGCCGGGCGGACTGGGATGCGGCATGAAACACGTTGGCGTCCTGCCGGCGGCCATGATACTGGCCGCCGGGCTTTTGGCCGGGCTGGCACCGGCCAGCGCAAACGCGCCCGACCCCATCGCCCTGGCGTGGGACGCGCCCGCGTCAAGCATGGTTTGGGTGCCCGGGCAGTCGGCCTCGGCGATGGGCAGCTTTGTCGGCTCGCCGGTAGTTGTGCCGGGCGACCATTCTGAACGAACTCTGCATGTCCGCAACGACGGCCCATCGGCGGCCACGGCCGTGGTGCAGATCGTCGATGTTTCGGCTTCTGGTGCCAGCGACTCGGTCAACAGCGACCTGGGCAGCCTGCTGCACCTGACTTGGCAAACCGGCGGCACCGGCGCGGACATGACGTGGCGCCAGGCCATGGAGGCCGGAGACCCCACCTGGAGCGTCCAATTCGATGTTGAGCAGGGCGCCGAGTTTTCCGTCACGGCCGGGTATTACTTTCCGATTGGCTCCACCACCGGGCAGGCCGGCGGCCATTCTAGTTACGTGATGAGCTTCAACGTGCGCATCACGCTGACGGAAAAGGTGGGCGCGACCCCGCCGACTGTGGGACGCGATCCCAGCTCGACCCCGCCGGTTCCGCCGACCGGGCCGGGGGCCGCCACCGGCGGTATCTTGATGTCTTTCGGTCCTTGGGGCGGTTGGGCACCCACCCTGTTGGCCACGGCACTGCTGGCCGGCGCGTTGGCCTGGCGGCGTCGGTCACAGTCGCAGGGGGGACCTCAGTCGAAGATCGGGTGATCGATCGAAATGGTGTCGAACACCGGGGCTGGCATGTCGGTGTCGCCCGATGATTCAATGACGATATCGGAATGCCCACCACAACCGTGGTCGACGCTGACGACGCGACCGTCGCTGGGGGAGTACTCGTTGGCACACACCCCAAACACGTTGCCCAGCGCGCCCGCCAGGCGCACAAAATAACCGCAGGCGACGCATTCACCCGGGGCCAAGCGGGACGACTGGTCGTCCGGCCCACCCTGGCGTATCCACCGGCTGGCCGCCGTCGTGCGCCCGTAATCACTCAGCACCCGCTCGCGCCCCAAGCCCAACTCGGCGACCACCACGCGGGTCGCGGCCCATTCGGCGGGGTCCTCGTCAGCGGCCAGTTCGCCGCCCGTGAAGCCGGGCTCCAGGCGCGGATCATTTTCTGGCGTCGGCAGCACCATGCCGGGGCGGACGTCGCCCGGTTGCAGGCGCTGGCTCCACGGCACCCAGGCTGGCGCCAACAGCGAGGTGTCGCCGGGCAGAAGGTCAACTTCGGTGATCGTGCCGCTGCGGGCTCGCGGGACGCGGGCCATCGTCACCGTCCAGCGCCAGCCGACGTAGCCGGGGTGCGGGCAGGCAAAGCTGTGTGTCAGTGTGAGATCGGAATTGGCTTCGGCGCCGATCCACTCGCCAACCCCCCAGTCGCCGGCCTGTTCTTCGGCGGCCTGGCGGGCTTGATCCTGCGCCGCCAGCAGGACGGCGTCAAGCTTGGACTTGGTGGCAGTGGTGGCGGCCATCACAGCTCCAACTCGTCAGCGACGGCCCGCAACAGCGCGGCCGCCTTGCCGGCGACCTTTTCGTCCGGGTAGCGACCGTGACGGTAACTAGCGCCGATGCCGTCGAGCATCTTGATCAGGTCTTCAAACATTGTGGCCAGATCCTCCGGCTTCTTGCGCGCCGCCTTCGACAGCGAGGCCGGTGCGTCCAGAACGGTCACCGGCGCCAGTGCCTGCTCGCCCTTGCGTCCTTCCATGACGGCGAACTCGATGCGTTGGCCGGGCTTGAGCGCGGTCACGCCCGCAGGCAGCGCATTGGCGCGGATGTAGACGTCGCCGCCATCGTCCTTCGCGATGAAGCCGAAGCCCTTCTCCGCGTCGAAGAAGCGCACTTTGCCGGTCGGCATAGCAGCCCTGCCTTTCTCTGTTCTGGAACAAGCCTAGTCAAAGACGCCAACTGGGGCCACTTTCACGCCTGTCCCGGTACAATGGCAGGTATGTGGATGGACGAATTGGGTGCTCCGGACGATCAACCGGCGGGCTTTGCCACGCCTGATGCGCAGCCGCTGGGCCCCTACTCGACCACGCTGACGACCTCGGCCTACACCGACCCGCCGGCGCCGGCCGACTACCTTCCGGCCAAAGACCCGGGGCCGGCCCTGGAGACGGTGGCGCCCGCGCCGCCCGTCACCCGGGACCCACACCTGCCGTTTGAGGGGGGCCAAGAGGATCAGATGGCCCCGGCCGCCCCGCGCGACCCGCGCGAGCCGCTGGTCAACCTGACTCCGTTGGGCGCACCGGACTTCGCGCCGCCGACGGGTGCGCCGGTGACAACCGCCAAATGGGCACCCCCGACCGGTGCACCGGCCGCCGGCATGAGGCCGCCGGAGCAGAGCGTCGGTGCCATTGCCCGCCAGGGTGCCGTCTCGTCCGATCCGTATGCGCAGCGGTGGGCGGCCTTGCAGAACGGTCAGATGCCGCCCGGCTATCCCGTGCCGAGCAGCGCCTATTCCACGCCGGGCCGCACTGCCGGAAGCCGTGGCCTCGTCGCCCAGTATTGGGCGTCCGACGGGTTGGGCAAGCTGTTGATTGTGCTGAAGGCGGTGCCGTGGCCGGTGATTTTGATCCTGCTGGTCGGCGCGCTGCTCCAGCAGGGCACGTGGGCGATCTGGGCGATCTGCATCGCCTTCCTGGTTTGCTCGTCCAATGCCAAGATCGCGAAAGTGGTGCTCAACCGGGTCTTCATGGTCGCCAGCGCCGTGTATTTCGTCTTCTGGTTGGTGATGATGCTCGGCCAGTCGGCGTCCTGGGGCTACACCATCTACAACGCCCACTTTGCGATCGGCCAATGGCTGTGCGTGATCCTGGCGCTGGCGTCGCCAATAATAGTGTGGCGCGCCTTCGAAAAGCACTGAATTCCCCCTGGGGAGGGGTGTCGGCGGAGCCGACGGGGTGGTCTTTCCCCTCCTCTTGAGGGGAGCAAGTTACATGGTTGTAACTTGCTTGGTCTAGCCTGTGGGCCATGATCTCCTTCACCCCGCAGGTCACCTGCCAGACCTGCGTGTGGCACTTCCCGGAGGAACCCATCACCACGCGGCATCGCAACCGCATTTAGGGCCGTCCTGCGGCCAAAGGAAAGGGCACACCGTGTTCAAGTTGAAGGAGTACGGAGCCAATCCCCGTACTGAGATTATTGCCGGTTTGACGATGTTCGCCGCCATGGCCTACATCATCCCGGTGAACGCCAGCATCCTCGGTCAGACGGGTACGCCTGACAATCCATTCCCCGTCGGTGCCATCATTTTGGCCACCTGTATCGCCGCTGCCGCCGGCAGCCTGCTGATGGCCCTGTGGGCGAACGTGCCATACGGCATGGCGCCGGGCATGGGGCTCAATGCCTTCTTCACATTCACCGTCGTTTTCGCCCTCGGGTTCACCTGGCAACAGGCGTTGGCGATGGTGTTCCTGAGCGGCGTCATCGACCTGATCGTCACGGCCACGGGCATCCGAAAACACATCGTCGCATCGCTGCCCAAGGCGTTGCGGTCGGCCATGGGTGTGGGCATCGGCCTGTTCATCGCCTACATCGGCATCAAGGACGCCGGGCTGCTGTCATTCACGTCCGACCCCGGCACCTACACGATGCTGGGCACCGACCCCGCCACGGCCACCATCATCGCTGGTGCGGGCGCCGTGCCGGCGATCGTCGCCATCAAGGGCGCCGTTCTGATCCTGGCCGTCGTCGCCATCGCCTTGACGATCATCCTGTACGTCCTGAGGGTGCCGGGCGCCATCCTGATCTCGATCGTCGCCATGACCCTCGTGGCAGCGCTCTTCGGCCTGGTGCACATGGACTGGAGCGGCTACATCGGCACCCTCGGGCAGTCCTTCAGGGACCTGGGTGGCGTGTTCGGGCAGTCGGTGATTTCCATCCCGTCGCTGTTCAGTGACCCATCCCGGATCATATTGGCCATCGCCACCATTTTCGCCTTCTCAATGACCGGCTTGTTCGACGAACTGGGCACCAGCCTGGGCTTGGGTCGCGCGACCGGCATCTTCACCGAGGAGGAGATCGACGACGTCGCCAAGGTCAAGGGCTTCCACACCCGCTTCGCCCGTTCGCTGGTGCCGCCGTCCATCGCCACGATGTTCGGTTCGCTGTTCGGTACGTCGAACACCACCACCTACGTCGAGTCGTCGGCCGGCATCGCCGCCGGCGGTAAGACGGGGCTGACGGCCACCATAACCGGCGCGTTGTTCCTGGCGTCTATCCTGGGGGCACCACTGGCCATGGCCGTGCCAAGCCTGGCGACCGCGCCGGCGCTGATCATGGTCGGCGCTCTCATGATCCGTCCAGTCAAGGACATCGACTGGTCCGACATGGAAACGTCGATTCCGGCCTTCCTGGCCATCGCCGTGATGCCCTTCGCGTACTCCATCACCACCGGCATCGCCGTGGGCATCATCTTCTACTGCGTGATCAAGCTGTGCCGCGGCAAGATCAAGGAGATCCACCCGGTGTTGGCCGTGATAGCTCTGCTGTTCGTCGCCTACTTCGTCAACATGGCGTTGGCGTAACCGTCGGCGAAAAAATTCCCCTCCTTAGGAGGGGTGTCGGCGGAGCCGACGGGGTGGTCCTCTTGGCGTGTGCAGGAAAGCGACCGACCACCCCGTCAGTCCCTTCGGGCCTGCCACCCCTCCTTGAGGGGAATTGACATGGGTTACGGCACGATGTGGCCGGCGGCGACGAACAGCTCGTACCAATCGGCCTTCGTCAAGGCCACGTTTGAGCCCTGGACGATCTCTTTGAGACGGGCGGGGTTCATCGTCCCGGCCACCACCTGCATCCGGGCGGGATGACGGGTCAGCCAGGCCGTCGCTATGCCGGTCGGCGTGGTGCCGTATTGGGCGGCCAGCCGCGTCAGGACAGCGTTCAGCTCGGGCTGGTCGGGGTTGCCGATGAAGGTGCCCGACCAGTCGGGGTTCTGGAAGGGTGACCACGCCTGCAGCGTGATGTCGTTCAGCCGGGCGTAGTCAACCATGCCGCCGTCCCGGTCGACGGACTGCTCGGCCCACGACATGTTGGCCCCCACGCCTTGGGCGATGCTGGGGCAGTGCGTCAGTGAAATCTGGATCTGGTTGGCCACCAGCGGCTGGGTGACCGACTTCTTCAGCAGTTCGATTTGGGCCGGTGTGTGGTTGCTGACGCCGAACCACCGCACCTTTCCGGCGGCTTGCAGCTCGTCGAACGCCCGGGCCACCTCGTCGGGCTCGACCAGCGCATCCGGGCGGTGCAGCAGCAGGATGTCGATGTGGTCGGTGTCCAGCGCCTTCAGCGACGCCTCGGCGGAGGCGGTGATCTCCTCGTAGCTGAAATCGAACCGCGTGCCCTGGTCGCCGCTGACGATGCCGCACTTGGTCTGAAGGATGATGCCGTCGCGCTGGGCGGGTGTCAGCTTCATGGCCTGGGCGAAGCGGGTCTCGCAGGCGTGGGGCGCCGGGCCGTAGAAGGCGGCGTGATCGAAGAAGTTGACGCCCTCGTCCAGCGCCGTGTTGAACAGGGTGCGGATGGCCTCGTCGTCGAGCGTGTCGATGCGCATTGTGCCCAGCACGACGGGCGGCACCGTCAGGTCAGTACCGGGCATCGGGAATGTTTTCATGGGTTTCTTCTTTCTGGTGGCTTCAGTCGGTGACGATCGGCAGTCCGGTGGCCATCTGGGCGGCCCGGATGCCGTAGCTGTCAGCCAGGTAACAGCCGAGATTCTCCAGATGTTCCCGCAACTGACCGGCCCGGTGGCCGCCGTTGCAGTAGACGACGTAGGTATCGGCCGGGTTCAAC
>WRFI01000098.1 GCA_009778875.1 Propionibacteriaceae bacterium
GGGCGCCCAATACATCAAGGGGCGCGTCGCCGAGATCACCCAGCAAGACAACGGCGATCTGACACTGCGCTACGAAGACATCGACAACGGCGGGGTGATCACCGAATCGTCCTACGACCTGGTGGTCCTGGCCGTCGGCATACAGCCGAACCGGGACGTCGAGAGGCTTTTCAAGGACGTCACGCTCACCCAGGACGAGTACTACTACGTGGCCGAGCCGAGCGCCGAGCTCAACCCGGGCGCCACGACCATCCCGGGCGTCTTTGTGGCGGGCACGGCGGCCGGGGCCAAAGACATCGTCGACACGATCCTGCACGCCGGAGCCGCCGTCGCCCAGGTGGCCGCCCATCTGGAGCACCACCACTTCGCCGAGGAGGTCGCAGCATGACCGGGGTGACGCCAACAGGCCGCCGGATCGGCGTGTACATCTGCCACTGCGGGGGCAACATCTCCGACTATGTCGACGTCGCTGCCGTCCGCGACGCCCTGAAGGACGAGCCGGACGTCGTGATCAGCGACGACCCGATATTTGCCTGCTCAGACGGCACTCAGCACGACATGATCGACAACATCCAGCAGGATCATCTGGACGGTCTGGTCGTGGCGTCGTGCTCGCCGAAGCTGCACCAGGTGACTTTCCGGAACGTCGCCAAGCGGGCCGGCATGAACCCATTCGCCTACACCCAGGTCAACATCCGCGAGCAGGACTCTTGGGCGCACACCCATGACCGGGCCGGTGCGACCGCCAAGGCGATCGGCTTGATCCGGGCGGGCGTCGCCAAGACGCGGTTGTCCGACCCGCTCGAGCCGTTGGTTGTGCAGACCCAGCCGCGCACGCTGGTTGTCGGCGGCGGGGTGACGGGGCTGCGCACGGCCATCGGTTTGGCAGACGTGGGCATCGAGGCCTTGCTGATCGAACGGGAGGCCGACTTCGGCGGCTGGGTGGCGAAGTTTGGCGCCACCTTCCCCAATGACGCGTCGGGCGCCCAGGAAATCGCGGACTTGCTCGCCCAATGCCGGGCCCGGCGTGACATCACCATGTACACGGGCGCCGAACTGACCGGCAAGTCGGGCAGCTTCGGCAACTATGCGGCCGAGATCACGCTGCACCGGGCCGACGGCGATAAGACGCTGACGGTTGACGTCGGGTCGATCATCGTGGCCACCGGCTTCGACTCGTACCAGCCCGCCGAGGGCGAGTTCGGCTACGGCACCGACGCGGTGCTGACACTGCCCGATTTCAAGGCGCTGGTCGACACGTCGCAGGGCTCCCTGACCTACCAGGGACGGCCGGTGCGCAGCGTCGCCTACGTCTATTGCGTTGGCTCCAGACAGGAGGCAGGTAACGAGTACTGCTCGAAATACTGCTGCAACGCGGCAATCCACGCGTCCACTCTGGTGGACCGGCTGCACCCGGGTGTTCGGCAATTCCACCTGTACAGGGATATCCGGGCCTACGCCCGCAACGAGCTGTCGTACAACGCTTCGCGCGAGGGCGGGTCGACATACATCAAGTTCCCGGATGACACCCCGCCGGTCGTCGAAACCACGGCCCAAGGCGGCCTGGAGGTCAACGTCACCGACCTGCTGACCCAGGGCATGGAGTTGACGATACCGGTCGACATGGTGGTGTTGGTGACGGGCATGGTGCCGCGCGATAACACCGCCCTGACGGAACTGCTCAAGCTGCCGCTGGGCAGCGACGGTTTCTACAACGAAATCCACCCCAAGCTGCGCCCCGTTGAGACCGTGGTGGACGGTGTGATGATCGCGGGCTGTTGCCAAAGCCCGCGCACCGTCGGGGAATCCGTGTCGGCCGGGTTGTCGGCGGTGGCCCAATCGGCGGCGTTGCTGAAGAAAGGCTTCGCCGAATTGGACCCGCTGGTGGCCCGCGTGGACGCCGACAAGTGCCGCCACGACGGGGCCTGCCTGACGGCCTGCCCGTACAACGCCATCACGACGATCGACTGGGAGTCCAAGCAGGTCGCCTCCGTCGACCCAGCCGTCTGCAAGGGTTGCGGCGGCTGCGTGCCCTACTGCCCAAACGGCGCCATCGACCTGTTGGGCTACACGAACGCCCAGATGACCGCCGCCATCGATGAGCTCATCGCGTCCGAGGAGGTCATGGCATGAAGCTGAGAGAACCGCGAGAGGTCATCCGCGAAGAGCCGCTGATGCACGCACCCGTCCTGGAGGCCGTCGCCGGCGGCCCGCTGACGGTGCCGCAGATAGCCGCCCGCATCAATGCGCCCACCCAGGAAGTTGTCTACTGGGTCATGGGCATGCGCCGGTTCGGCTTGTTGGTCGAATCGAAAGAAGCCGACGACGACGGCTATTTCAGCTACTGCTCGCCCGATTGGCAAGCGGTCGAAGACGATGGAGGCGAGTCATGACCACCGTTGACACCAGACTCATGGCCGATCTGCGGCGTTTCGGAGCGGCCGAAATCGATGCCTGTTTCAGCTGCGGCAACTGCACCGCCATCTGCCCGCTGGCTGACGACGATGCCACGTTCCCGCGTCGCATCATCCGGCTGGCCCAGGTGGGTTTGCCGGACGAGCTCATCGCCTCCAAAGAGCTGTGGACGTGCTACCAGTGCGGCCGCTGCACCGACCGCTGCCCGCAGCAGGCCGACCCGTCCGAGTTCATGGCGACGGCCCGCCGGTGGGCCATCGCGAAGCTCGACAAGACGCGCATGGCCGCCGCCATGTACACCAGTTTGTGGGCCGCCGCCGTCATCGCGACGGTGTGGGCCGTGGCCTTCGCGTTGTTCTTCGCGTCCACCCGGGCGGAGGAGTCGAGGGCGACGCTGGCGCTGTTCGACTTCATCCCGAACACCTTGATCCACACGGTCGGGCTGGTGCTGATCATCGTCGTCTTCCTGTACGCCGTGTTCACCATCGTCATGCTGGCGCGCGGTTTCGCGCGAAAGCAGGGCGTGACGGCCAAGTCGCTGTTCGGCGGCGCCGCCGCCTGGAAGCGCACCTGGCGGGCATTTTGGTACGCCATCGGCATCGAGGCCCTGGGGCAGAAGCGCTATCGCCAAGACTGCGAGGACGACCAGCCCGGTGAGCCGCTGTACAGGCGCCGCTGGCTGATCCACGCCCTGACAGTGTGGGGTTTCCTGGGGCTGTTCGCCGCCACGATCTTGGACTACGGGCTGGACATTCTGGGGCTCAAGGCGACTGGCACGGCCGTGCCCATCTGGTACCCCGTGAGGTTGTTGGGCACCGTCGCAGGGCTGTGTTTGATCTATGGCGTCACCTTCTTGGCGCTTCGGCGCTGGAATCGCACCAAATCGGGCCTTCTGGTCAGCCAGCCGACAGATTGGCTGTTCCTCGGCATGCTGTTCGTCATCGGGTTGACGGGCTTCCTCATCGAGGTGGCGCTGTACGTCCAGCCGGTGCAGGTTTGGGGCTATTGGGTGTTCCTGATTCACGTGGCTTTCGCCATGGAACTGGTGCTGTTCCTGCCCTTCACGAAACTGGCCCACGCCATGTATCGGCCGGTGGCGTTGTTCTTCTACGGCTTGGCGAAGCAACCGGCTTGACAAGAGGTGCGAAAATTGAGGTATGACTTCTGAAACTCTTGATGTGATTGCCCGGCGCTACTCCTGCCGCGCCTTTTCCGACAAGCCGGTACCGGAGGACGTGCTGGACGCCATCCTGACGGCCGGCCTTCACGCTCCGAGTGCGGTCAACGCGCAACCCTGGCGGCTGATTGCCATTCGCGACAAGGCGCTGATCGACGAGCTTGACGCCAACGGCGTCTCCTTGTTGGAGGCCAACGACCAGGCCAGCTACAACAAGACAATGGGACGTGGCGGGCGCATGCTCTACAACACGCCGGTGATTGTCCTGATTGTCCGGCCGGCCCCAGAAAGCGCCTACCCCGACCTCGACTGTGGCATCCTGGCGTCCCACCTCGTGCTGGCGGCGGCGTCCCTGGGTGTTGACTCGTGCATCGCCGGCATGCCGCGGGTGCTGTTTTCCGGCCCTCAGGGCGAGGCACTGACAAAGCGTCTCGGCATCCCGGACGGCTTCCGCTTCGCGCTGTCCGTCATGCTTGGATACGCGGCCGGTGATCCCAAGCCAGGCCACGAGATCGACCCGTCGAAGATCATCAAGCTGTGACAAACCCACCGGTCAATTACTACCCGTACACGCCGCCAGTTCCGGCATCCACTTACGGCGCGGGGGGTGGTCGTCGCCCGCCCAAGCGGGCGAAGGTCATCTGGCTTTGGGTCTTGATCGTCGTTTGCATTGTGGTTGCGGTTGTGAGGTTCGCCGTGGCACCCCAACCGTCACCAGCCCCGCCGACCATCACCCACGCTCCAACCGCGACGACGGCACCGCCGACCGGCACGGGGACACAGACGTCAACGCCCAGCGCCACCTCCGAAAAGGAGGTTTTTTGCCTGAACTACTACGTGTTCTCAATTGATGTCACCAGCAGTTGGCCGGCTTTCGGCACGGCGGTCGCCAAGAGAGACGCGGCTGGCGCCTTGACGATGATGAGGCAGTACCAATCAGAAGCTCAGGCGATTCAGCAGTCTGATCCGCCAACTGCGGTGAAAGTCAAGCTCGACACCGTCCTCAGCGGCTTTCAGACAGATCAAGACGTGCTTGCCACGGGTTCGGTTTCCGGGCTGCGCGACGTCAACGATATCTGGGCCGATATCGCGGCCCTCCAGACCACCGCCGACGCGGCTTGTCGTTAGCCCTTGACAACCAGCGCCGCTATGGGCAGATCCTGGATGGTTGACGGGTTTTTCAGCATGTACAGCGTGAAATCGCCGCGCGGTATCTCGAAAATCAGGGTGCCGCTGACGGACTTTCCCGATGTCACCCGAGTCACCGCCATCGTGCCGCCAGTGGGGTCGTACTCGTAGTTGGAGTCGTTGTTGTCGAGCGCAAAGAAGGTGAGGCCGATCGTCCCCTGATCGGACGCAACGGTGGTGTTGATCGTCACGGTGTCGCCGGCCCACTCGCCGGCTGAGACCGCCCAGCAGCCGGTGGTCGTCGCGTTGACCTCGTAGGGGATCGCCTGCCAGCCGGGCGAGGGGGTGTCGCAAGTGGGCAAGGGGGCAGAAGTGGACGGTGTGACCCCGGGGGTCGGTGTGGTGGCTGACGGACGGGTGCCAGCCCAAACACCGGCCGTCACCAAGGCCGCCACAACCACGGCCGCCAGGATGGCGATCAGCGGCGCGTGGCTGCGATACCGCTGGACGGCGACGGGGGCGCTGGTGTTGGGGGTTTGCCAGTTGTCGGTCGGCCGGTCCGGCCCGCTGACGGGCTCGCCGTGGAATCGTTGGCCTGGCATACGGTCACTCATGATGCAAATGATTCTAACCATTGCACCGCAAATTCCCCTTCTTAGGAGGGGTGGCGGCGGAGCCGCCGGGGTGGTTTTCTTGGCGTGTGCAGGGAAGTGACGAACACGGATGGAGGTTTTCCACAGGCCAAAAATTGCCTGCCGGATACGGTTCTCGCGCCGCCATAATGGGGCATGAATAGTTCAAAACCAGCGCCAGTCCGCCTGCGTGCGGCCTCGCCCGCCCAGCTTGTGGCCGCATTGCCGTACCTTTTCGGGTTCCGTCCCGACCAATCCGTCATCATCTTGAGCCTCCAGGGGCGCCGCATAGAGGCAGCCGCGCGGCTGGATGCCGCTGTGGTTCTCGACGCGGGGTTCAACCCGGCAGTGCTGCGGGGACGATTGGCGTCAGTGGTCGCGCCGAGCCGCCTAACGATCGTCGTGGCCTGGATAGACAATGTGGACGATGCCCGCCGCGCCATCAATGCGGTGGGCGGCGCCATCGGCTTGCCCGACATGGCGGTCATCGTCAGCGGCGGACGCTGCCAAGCCGACGGCGGGCCGTGGCAGGATTGCGCAGATCACGTGACCGAGGCGGACGAGGCGGGACTGACCGTGTTGAACAGCCGGGCCGCCCTTGCGGCCAGTGTCGCCGGACCGTCGAAGGACGAGTCTGCCGAAATCGCCGAAGCCTGGGCGGCGGCTTGCCGTTTCGTTGACGCCATGACGCCGGTCAAGCAACGAGCCCGGGCAAGCCGTGTTCTGGCAAATGGCTTGGCCGAACCCGGGCGGTTGTCGCTGGAAGGTCGCTTGGAACTGGCCGCGTTGGCCCGTGAAGGCGGTGTGAGAGACGTGATGACCGGGCCGTTGACGATGAGATCGGCCGATCGTCACGTCGAGTTGTGGCAGGGCGTGGTGGCCAAGGTGCCTGAAGAAGGCGCGCCCGCCGCACTGGGGTTGCTGGGCCTGGCGGCCTGGCTGGCGGGGGAGGGCGCCTTGCAGGTGTGCTGCCTGGAACGGGGCCTGGCCATTGACCCCGGCCATTCGCTGCTGCGCTTGCTTGAGACGATTAATGTGATGGGGGTTCGCCCGGGGGAGTGGGCTAGGGTTCGTCGATTAGGATATATGGGTGCTTGACAACTATGACGCGGTGGCGGCCCAATCCAAGTGGGCGGCCTTTTGGGAAGACAACCAAACTTTTCGTGCCGTGGACGACGGTGTGCGTCCCCGGCGCTACTGCCTGGACATGTTCCCCTATCCGTCAGGCGACCTTCACATGGGCCACGCCGAGGCCTACGCCATCGGCGACGTGTTGCCCCGTCTGTGGCGCATGCAGGGCCATGACGTCATGCACCCGATCGGGTGGGACTCGTTCGGCCTGCCGGCCGAAAATGCCGCCATTCGCATGGGTGAGCACCCGGCCCGCTGGACCTACGAGAACATCGCCACGCAGAAGAACAGCTTCAAGCGGTACGGGCTGAGCCTCGACTGGTCGCGTGAGCTGCACACGTCGGACCCCGAGTACTACCACTGGACGCAGTGGCTGTTCCTGCAATTCTTCAAGCGCGGCCTGGCCTACCGCAAGAACTCGTGGGTCAACTGGTGCTCGCAGGATCAGACGGTGCTGGCCAACGAGCAGGTTGTCGCGGGTGGGTGTGAGCGCTGCGGCACGCCCGTCACCAAGCGCGTGCTGAACCAGTGGTACTTCCGGATCACCGATTACGCCCAGCGGCTGCTGGACGACATGGGTCAGCTTGAGGGCAAGTGGCCCGACCGGGTGCTGGCGATGCAGCGCAACTGGATTGGGCGCAGCACCGGCGCGCACGTTGACTTCCAAGTTGAGGGACGGGATGAGCCCATCACGGTGTTCACCACCCGTCCAGACACC
>WRFI01000099.1 GCA_009778875.1 Propionibacteriaceae bacterium
CCAGATGATTCTCGGTGAGCTAAGTTTGGCTTTGGGTAACTCCGCCGGCCGATCTGGAGCAGTGTGGTGGGACTTGCCCACCGGTGGGCGTGTGCATCTTGATCGTCTTTCGCGGTCGGTGGACATGGGGTTCATCTGTCGTCAGTATGCTGATGTTGAGCGTGCCGAGGCCAGGTTTGGGATCAGCCCGGACCGCGTCCTCGGCCAAGACGAATGACAGGCCCGGCCACGGCGAGGCCGGTGAGAACTTGGACCACCCCGTCAGTCGCTTCGCGAATGCCACCCCTTCCGGCGCTTCGCGCCTAACCACCCCCGCGCTTCGGCCCACCCCTTCCGACTAAGGAGGGGACTGGAGGGAATTGGGCCACCCGGTCAGTCGCCTTGTTGTGCAGTACCGGTACTGGGTGTTACGCTGTACTGGTACTCAGTAACACTAGGTAAAGGAATCTGATGGCATTGGAGGTGAAGATGGACGATCTGACGGAGTTGCTCAAGGGCGTGCTCGAAGGCGCCGTCATGCAGATTCTGCGGCACCAGCCGACTTACGGCTACGAGATCGTCCGGGCGCTGAACGGGGCCGGGTTCGCGTCCGTCTCGGAGGGGACGGTGTACCCGATCCTGCTGCGCCTGGAGAAAAAGGGGTGCGTCAACGTCGAGCAGGTGCGCTCGGAGATGGGACCACCCCGCAAGGTTTACACGTTGAACGCCGCCGGCGAGGCGGCCTTGGCCAGTTTTTGGCAGCGCTGGGAGTTCGTCTCGACGCGGCTTCAGACCATCAAGGAGGACAACAATGATTGACAAGGTCCGAGACTTCTTCAAGGGCACGAAGACCGACAAGAAGGCCTGGCATGGATATCGCGCGCGGGTCGAGGCGTTGCCCGAGGGTTACCGCTTCGTCATGGAGCAGATCCAAAAATTCCTGTTCAGCGTGGCCATGGACGCCCAGTCCGTGACCGTCCTGCAGGCCATCCTTGAGCTGTTCGAGGAGGGGGTGGCGGCGGGCCGTCCCGTCCTTGAGGTGACGGGGGACGACGTGGCCGGCTTCGCCCGCGATGTCATGACGGCCATCCAGGCGCAGACCTGGGCCGGCAAGATGGGTCAGCAACTCAACGACCGCGTGGCCAAACACTTTGAGAAGTGACGTGATCGACATGAGCCAAAACGCACCGGCCGTCCACATCACCGGGTTACAGAAATCCTTTGGTGACAATCACGTTCTGCGCGGCCTGGACCTGACCGTCCCCCAGGGCGTCGTCTGTGCGCTGCTGGGGGCCAACGGCGCGGGCAAAACCACCACCATTTCGATTCTGACGACGCTGCTCCGGCCCGACTCGGGGCAGGCCTTCGTCGCGGGTTTCGACGTGGTCAAGCAGGCGGCACAGACCCGTCAGGCCATCACGGTGACGGGCCAGAGCGTGTGCGTGGACACGATACTGACGGGCAAAGAGAACCTGGTGCTGATCGCCCGCCTGCGCCACGTCAAGCAACCAGGCGACCTGGCCGATGCGTTGCTCGATCGGTTTGGCCTGTCTGAGGCCGCCACGAAGCCCGTCAGCACCTATTCGGGCGGCATGAAGCGCCGCCTCGACATCGCCATGAGCCTGATCGGCGACCCGCAGGTGGTGTTCCTGGACGAGCCGACGACCGGCCTCGACCCCGCCGGGCGGCGCGAGGTCTGGGCCACAATCAAAGACCTGGCCAGCCAGGGCCGCACGATCGTGCTGACCACGCAATACATGGACGAGGCGGCCCAACTGGCGGACATCATCGGCGTGCTGATCGACGGCGTCATCGCCGTGGAGGGTGACCATCAGGCGATCCTCGACGCGGCCGGGTCACCCGACCTGGAAAGCGCCTTCTTGCAGCTAACCGAAGGGGACGCGAAGTGAGCGCCATGACACTGGTGCCAGACACCTGGACGCTGACCACCCGGATGCTGAAGCACAACATTCGCTCGGTCGACACCATCATCACCATTTTGGTCATGCCGGTCATGATCATGCTGGCCTTTGTTTTTGTGCTGGGCGGTGCCATGAACACCGGCGATCCGGGCATCCGCTACGTCGATTACGTCGTGCCGGTCGTGTTGCTGTTGGCCATCGCCTCGGGTGTCTCGTACACGGGGTTTAGGACCAACCTGGACGTCACACAGGGCATGTACGACCGGTTCCGGACGATGCCGATCGCCCGGGCGTCCATGGTCGGCGGGCACATCGTGTCGTCGGTCATTATCAACGCCGTCTCGGTTGTCGTCATCTTCGCCATCGCGTTGCTTTGTGGCTATCGGCCGCACCCTGGCTGGGCGGGTTTCGGCGTCATGGCTGGTGTGCTGCTCGTCACCCTGGTGGCCTTCGCCGTCATGGGCGTGGCGTTTGGCATGGCCGCGCGGTCCAGCGAGGGGGCAGGTGTTTTCGCCTATGTCGTGATGGCCTTGATGTTCGTCTCGTCCGGTTTCGCACCCACCAGCACCATGAAATCGGGCCTGCGGTGGTTTGCCGATCACCAGCCGATGACGCCGATCATCAACTCGCTGCGGGCCGCTCAATCGGGTCAGATTGACGCCACCGCCACGCTGATCGCGCTGGCCTGGCTGGTGGCCATGATCATCGGTTTCGGCATCATGTGCGCGTGGGCGGCCCGCCGGGTCGAGCGCCGCAAGCCGTGAGGCGTTCAGCTCAGCCAGTGGGCGATTTCGGTGGCCCAATAGGTCAGGACGATGTCGGCGCCCGCCCGCCTGATGCCGAGGACGGTCTCCAGCACGGCGGCCCGACGGTCGATCCAGCCGTTGGCGGCGGCGGCCTCAACCATGGCGTATTCGCCGGACACCTGGTAGGCGGCCACGGGCACGTCGCTGCGGGCAGCCACGGCGGCCAGGACGTCCAGGTATGAACTGGCGGGCTTGACCATCACCATGTCGGCGCCTTCAGCCAGGTCCAGATCGACCTCGCGCAGACCCTCGCGTCCATTGGCCGGATCCATCTGGTAGGTGCGACGGTCACCCTTAAGTGTTGAGTCGACGGCCTCGCGGAAAGGCCCGAACAGGGCGGAGGCGTACTTGACGGCGTAGGCCAGTATGGCGGTGTCGGTGAACCCGGCTTCGTCGAGTGCGGCCCGGATGGCGCCGACCTGGCCGTCCATCATGCCGGACGGCCCGACGACCTCGGCGCCGGCCCGGGCCTGGGCAACGGCCATCGACGCGTAGCGCTCGAGGGTGGCGTCGTTATCCACCCGTCCGTCTGGGGTGAGGACGCCGCAGTGACCGTGGTCGGTGAACTCGTCCAGGCAGGTATCGGCCATGACGACGGGTCGCGTCGCCGAAGGGCCAGCCGCCTCAACGGTCTCACGGGCCACCGTCAGGGCCTGCTGGAGGATGCCGTCCGGGGCGTCGGCGGCCGTGCCGGTGGCGTCGCGGTGGGCGGGAATGCCGAACAGCATGACGCCGCCAACCCCGGCGCGGGCAGCCTGGCCGACAGCGTCGGCCAGCGAGGTCAGGGTGTGCTGGACGACACCCGGCATCGACGCGATCGGGTGCGGTTCGGTGAGGCCCTCCTTGACGAACATCGGCAGCACGAGGCCGGCCGGATGAAGGCGCGTCTCGGCCACCAGGGCGCGCATTGACGGGGTGGTGCGCAGGCGGCGGGGGCGCGGGGTGCCGATTGGCAATAAGGTCATTGCATCACCTTATCAGCCGCAGCTTTGCAGACGGCAGCGGCCAGTGCCTCATCGGTCGAATCGTCGGCCACCACCACCGATTGGAAGCCGGCCGCGCGAGCCGCCTTGGCGGTGGAGTGGCCGATCGCGACGATCGCGACGGGGGCACCGACATCCAGTTGGGCGGCGATCTGCTCGGCGGCGCTGGGCGCGGCGATGACGGACACGTCGATCTTGCCGGCGTTCCAATCTTGGACGACCCCCGCGTCAAGGATCGACGAGACGGTGCGATAGGCCGTCATCGCCGTCACCTGGAAGCCCGCCGCCTTCAGACCGTCGGCCAGGGTGGGGGCGGCCAGATCACCTTGCGGGAGCAGTGCGCGTTGCCCTGGGGCGGCGGTATTGGTAAGGTCGGCCACCAGTCCCACGGCCGAATGATCTTTTGCCACAAGGGCGACGTGCACGCCAATCGCCTGAAGGGCGGACGCCGTCGCCGGCCCAATCGCTGCCCAGTTTGTGGCCGCGGCAGCCAGGCGCGTGGACATCCGCTGGGCCGCGCCGTGCAACGCGTTGACGGCGTTGACGCTGGCAACCACCACCCAATCGAAGTCATTCAGGCTGGCAACCGTGGCATCCAGGTCGCCTGGGTCACCGGGCAGGGTGGCCGTGACGGGGCAGACCCGGACGTCTGCGCCCAGCGCCTTGAGTCGTGCCCGAAGGCCCTCGGCCCGGTCGGGGTCGCGGGCGATCAGAACCGCTTGGCCCGTCAAAGCGCCAGCCATGGCTCAGACCCCCAACGGGGCGACATCGGCGGCGCCGCCGTCCAGCAGTGCTTGGGCCACATCAATTCCAAGCTGCCTGGCCGCCGCCCGCCTGCCTGTCTCGGGCAACGTCACTTCGCCCGCGCGGGCGAGGCGGCGGGTTCCGTCCAAGCTGACGACGACGGCCCGCAGACCCAAGGTGGTGCCGCTCAGCGTGCCCAGCGCGCCAACCGGGGCGGCGCAACCGGCACCCAGGTGCTCCAGCAGGGCGCGTTCGGCAGTGACCGCCAGGTGGGTTGCTTCGTCGTCCAGGGCGGCCAAGGCGGCGGCCAGCGACGGGTCGGCCAAGGCGGCCTCACCGGCCTCAATGGCCAGGGCACCCTGCCCGGGGGCCGGCGTCATGTCTACGGCGTCGAACACTGACGAAACCGCGTCGAGGCGTCCCAAACGGGCCAGGCCGGCGCGGGCCAACACGACGGCGTCCAGATCCGCCTTGGGTCCAAGTGCTCGCGCCAGACGGGTGTCGACATTGCCCCGGATGTCAACGGGTTCGATGTTGGGCCGAAGTGCGCGCAATTGGGCCGCCCGTCGCGGTGACCCCGTGCCGACCCGGGCACCCGATGGCAGGTTCTGCCAGGTTGTGCCGGGTGGGGCGCACAGCACGTCGTGCGGGTCTTCCCGCGCCGGGGTGAAAAGCGTCAGGCCTGGTACGTCCGCCGCCGGAAGGTCCTTCAACGAGTGGACGGCCAGGTCGCAGCGTCCGTCCAAGACGGCCTCCCGCAGCGCCGCGACGAACACGCCCGCGCCTCCCAGGGCGGCCAGCGAACCGGTGAGAACGTCGCCATCCGTGCGGATCAGAACAGGCTCGACGGGTCGATCCAGCAGTTCCGTGAGGCATGCGATGACGTGGCCCGTCTGGGTGGTCGCCAGGGTGCTGCGCCGGGTGCCGACGCGGACGGGCGTGTCAGCGGCGCTAGTCATTGGGGGTCTCGTGGATCAGGTCGACGACGCGCTTCAACACGTCCGGGTCAGTAGAAGGCGGCACGCCATGGCCGAGGTTGGCGACGTGCGCCGGGGCTTGGCGTCCCCGGGTCAGGACATCGCGCACATGGGCGCTGAGGGCGGGCCATCCGGCGGCCAGCATGGCCGGGTCAATGTTGCCCTGCAGGGGCACGCCCGGCACGATCGACGCGGCGGCGTCCAGGGGGGTGCGGTAGTCGACGCCAATGATGGGCGACGTCACCCCGGCGGCGGTCAGGACGTCCCGCATGGCGGCGAGCAGGTGCTCGGTGTTGGTGCCGAAGTGGACGACGGGCACGCCCAAGGCGGCGACGGCGGTCAGCGCCCGGGTGCTGGCAGGGGCGACATACGCGGCGTAATCGGCCAGCGACAGGCTGCCCACCCACGAGTCGAACAATTGCACGGCGCTGGCGCCCGCCTGCACTTGGGCGGTCAGGAAACGTGCGGCAATATCGGCGGCCCAGTTCAGAAGGCGGCGCCACGAATCGGGGTCGGCGTGCATCAGGGTGCGCGCGGCCAGGTGGTCTTTGGACGGCTTGCCCTCGACCAGATAGGCGGCCAGCGTGAAGGGTGCGCCGGCAAAACCGAGCAGGGGAGTGGCGCCCAGATCGTTGACGGTCAGCCGCACCGCTTCCGTGATGGGGGTCAGCGCGTCGTCGGTCAGTTCCGCGCGGCAGAGATGGTCGATGTCGGCCGGCGTGCGGTAGGGCTGGTCCATCACAGGCCCGATGCCGGGGGCGATCTCGACGCCAACCCCGGCCAGCTTCAAGGGCACCACAATGTCAGAGAAGAAGACGGCCGCGTCCACACCGAGGCGTCGCACCGGCTGCAGAGTGATCTCGGCGGCCAGCTCCGGCGTCAGGCAGGCCTCCAGCATGGTCGTGTTGCCGCGGGCCTGGTTGTATTCGGGCAAGCTACGCCCGGCCTGGCGCATGAACCAGACGGGTGTGACGGGTGGACGGTCGCCTCGCATGGCGCGGACAAGTGGCGATGATTCAAGCATGATTGTCTATTCTGCCTGACGGGGCGCGAAATTCCATCCAGGCCTCTGGTTTGTCGACGGCGTGCCAGCCGCATTGCTCGTAAACGGGTCGACCTTCATCAGTTGCCTTCAAGACGATTCGTTTCAGACCAAGCGGTTCAAGGTCGGCCACGATGCCCGAGACGAGCGCCCGGGCAAGGCCACGGCGGCGGTGATCTGGGTCGACGATCACGTCGGCCAGCCAGGCGAACGTCACCTCGTCTGTGACGACCCGCGCATAGGCCACCTGCTGCTGTGAGGGCAGCGCGAATATGCCGTAGTTACGGCACTTGGCGATGGCGGCGTCCTGGGTCTGCCTGGTTCGGGTTTTCGCCCAGTAGGCGTAGGTGCTGAGCAGGTAGTGGACCCTTTCGGGGTCCAGACGCGCCGGGTCGGTTGAAAACTCGTACCCGTCGGGCGGAGTCGCTGGTGATACTTGTCCCACGGCGCATAGCCTACCGGTCGCCGCCGGTGTCAGTTGCCTCGCGGGCTACCCATCGGGTAACGTAGAGACGCTTTCGGGGCATTGGCGCAGTTGGTAGCGCGCTTCCATGGCATGGAAGAGGCCAGGGGTTCGAATCCCCTATGCTCCA
>WRFI01000100.1 GCA_009778875.1 Propionibacteriaceae bacterium
GGGGGACCACCCCGTCGGCTCCGCCGCCACCCCTCCTAAGGAGGGGAATGGACCACGGAAAATTCCCCTCTGGGGAGGGGTGGCAGTCGCGAAGCGACTGACGGGGTGGTCGGTCACCTTCCTGCACACGCTTGGAGGACCACCCGGCGCTTTGGGAGCACCCCCGTTGTTACTGGCCTTGGACGAACTCGCCTATGCCAGTCAGCAGCATCTGGGCGCTGATCAGCACCAGCACCATGCCCATGAGGCGTTCTATAGCGGTGACGGCTTTGGTCCCGAGTACGCGTTGGAGCCAACCGGCGCCCATCAAGATGATCGATCCGACCAGCCAGGCGGCACCCAGAGCGCCCAGCAGGATGGGCCACTTGTCGCCCGATTGGTGCACCAGGATGACTTCCGTGGCGAGGATGGACGGGCCAGCCATGTATGGCACAGCCATCGGCACGATGAACGGTTCACCTTTGATGTCCTCGTTGATTGAGCCAGCCGAAGTGGGGAACACCATCTTGACCGCGATGAACATCAATATCAGGCCGCCGCCAACAGATAGGGCCGGCGACGTGATGTGCAACATGGTGAGGAACCACGAGCCGAGGAAGAAAAACAGCACCATGATCACGAGCGACGCCAGCAACTCGCGGGCGATGACGTGTTGACGGCGCCTGGGCTCCAGGGACTTGGTGGCGGACAGGAACAACGGAATGTTGCCCAGCGGGTCAATCACCAAGAACAACAGCAGCGCCGAAGACACGAAATAGGCCACGTTTTCTCCTCCTGCTTGCCACAATACCGCCTGGCGTCAAGGTTCGTCGCGGTCAGTGAAGCACGGCGCAAAGTGGCATACTGCAAGGGTGAACCGGGAAATGCCGAGCTGGGTGTCGTCTGCCATTTGGTACAGCGTGTACCCGCTGGGAGCCTGTGGCGCACCTATTAGGCCTAGTGGTGGGGTAAATGACGGGCAAACGCACCGGCTCGGGCGGCTGAACGGCTGGCTCGATCATGTTGTCGCGCTGGGGGCGAATGGTTTGGCCCTGGGGCCGATCTGGCAGTCAAGCACGCATGGGTACGACATCATCAACCATGACGTGATCGATCCGCGACTGGGCAATGATGACGATTTCGACAACCTCATCGACGCCTGCCACCGGCGCGGCCTCAGGGTGTTGCTGGACGGGGTCTTCAACCACGTGTCGTCAAGTCACGCGGATGTCCAAGCGGCCCGGCGCGATGGCGTCGATTCGGCGGCCGGGCGTCTGTTCCGTCATGACGCGGCGCAGTTGGACGGCTTGTCGCGGTTTGAGGGGCACGACGCCTTGGTCGAGTACGATCACACCAATTCGGCGGTGGCTGACCGGGTGGTCGCCACCATGACGCATTGGCTGCGGCGCGGTGCCGATGGCTGGCGGTTGGACGCGGCCTACAGGGTGCCCCGGCCGTTCTGGGCGACGGTGATTGCCCGTGTGATTGGCGAGTTTCCCCAGGCTTTGACGGTTGGCGAGGTCCTTCACGGCAATTATGCGCAGTTTGCCGCCGACACAGGTGTGGATTCCGTCACCCAGTACGAGTTGTGGAAAGCGCTGTGGAGTTCACTCAAAGACGCCAATCCGCATGAGTTGGCGTGGACACTGCAGCGGCATGAGGCGGGGCTGGCATCGTCCAGCGGCTACCTGCCGTGGACATTCGTCGGCAACCATGACGTGACGCGCATCGCGACCCAGGTTGGGCAACACAACGCCATGGTGGCCACCAGCCTGCTCATGACCATGCCCGGCATGCCATGCGTCTATTACGGGGACGAGTTTGGACTGGTCGGGTTGAAGGAAGAGCGAGTTGGCGGTGACGACGCAATTCGTCCGACGTTGCCTGATTCCCCAGATGCTTGGACCTCCAGGACGTTACCGAGCCCCAGTGATCCACCAGCCGACCCAGTTCCGCCAGCCGAAATGCTGCGTCAGCATCGGCTTCTGTTGGGCCTGCGTCGCCGTCATCGGTGGTTGCAGCGAGCGGAGCTCACCATCGTCGAAAAGAAGCAAAAGCGCCTGACGTACCGGGTGTCGGATCGCCCCGATGACGATGTTTCACGTGAAACACCTGATCAACTCGATGTGACGATCGATACATCAGACCCGCAGGCCCACGTGGTGATCACAGGCCCGACCGGCGAACTGTACCGCTGGTGACGGCACTGCCCCCTGATTCCCCTCTGTGGAGGGGTGGCAGTCGCACAGCAGCCCATGATCGGTGTATTCAGGCTAAGACCAAATACGCGTCAAGGGCATCCCGAAGCACTTCTGAGCGCGTCCTGCCACTGGTGGCGATCCGCTGGTTCAAGGCGGCATTTTGGGCAGGTGTGAGACGAACTGGAACAACCACCGAGGGGCCATTGCCGAGCGCAGGACGTCCACCTTTTCGCGTCAGTATCGCGTCCACGTCATAGCCCTGCTCGGCCTCAGCCGCAAGCGCGGCCAGGTACGCATTGTCCAGTTCCCTGCCCTGAAATGTCCACATCTCACTCACGCGATCTATTGTATACGAAACCATGGAGGCAATAACTTGACGTAATCAGTCCCAGGGTGTCCATCACGCGGATCAGCCGATATGGCCAGCCTCGCTGGTGTAGTTGAACTGCCGGGGGCCGAACGCCACTGCTGGCTTGGCGTCTATCTGAACCGTTACTCGGATCACGACGTCCACACCGTTGGTGGCGACGTTGCAGGCGGTCATGGTTGTGTGATTGCTGGCTGCCGTCGCCCCGGCTGAGGCACACGGGTCGCTGCCGGCGTCAAAGGCTCCGGCCCCGGCCAGCGCCGCCAAATCGGCGGCCGTGCGCGTCTGGTGTATGCACCCGAACCAAGAAATCAGGCAGGCGGCAACAAAGGCCACCATCGCCGTGATGAGCATGACGCTCATCATCAACACCGTCCCCGAGCCTCGTTCGTCCGCCCGGCGTGCTCGGATGGGACGCGGCTGTCGTCGCTGTCGTCCCGGTTCTCCACTGGCCGCCCGACGCGGCAGGTCTTCGCGCGTCACAATTGCCTCAATGGGCGTCTCCGGGGCCACACTGCCCTGGGTGAGGTTGGTCGGCATCTCCATGGTCATGCCACCTCCTTGGGCATGGTGGCCGAACCGGACACACCCACTGAAGCGATGTGCCCGAAGGACACTGGCACCCCCACCGTCACCACCACCTGGCTGCCGGTTTGGTCGATGCTGATTGAGGCACCGGTTGGCGCGTGACCCCTCGCGAGGGTAGACGCCGGTGCGTCGCCCCGGGCCTCGGCCCGGGCGATTTGCGCGGCGACGTCAGCGCATTCCGTGTGCACGGCCAACAGGTTGATGCCCCAGGATAGGCAAACTGCCACCATCGTGGCACTCAAAATGCCGATCGCCAGTTCGGCCGTCACCATTCCGCGTTCCCTCAACTTACAAATCCGTGTGATCATGTTCGAATCCTTTCGTGTCCTGAATGGCTGGATGGGGCGCCGACGTCGTGACTCGTCAGCGCCCCGTTTTCCCGGCCACTTCGATCAGTGGATCAAGTGGGTTACTTCGGCAACCAGCCGAGAATCTTGTCGAAAATGTTCGTGATCAGCTTCATCACCATGTCCAGGAAGCTGCCCGCATTGAAGACCTTGATCAAAACCAGGGCCAAGGCGACGGCCGCCAGGATGCCCACTGCGTATTCGGCGGTGGCCATGCCACGCTCTGCCAGCAGTCGGCCTTTGCGGGATGTGCTTTGCATGACAACGCCGTTTTCGGGGTTGGCCTGCACTGCGACCTCTGTCATTGACTTGTTCATTTGTATTCCTCCTTTGGAACGTGAAGCACGTCCCGGTTTGGACGCCCGTTGCGTCGTGCATAGTCACTATGGCGATGGAACCCAGTGATCCGGCGCCGGATTGCGAATCTGTGGATGACGCTGAGTGCCTCGTCAAACCTGTGGATAACTGACCAATCCGATTCCCCTCCATAGAAGCGCCGGGGTGGTCTTCCAAGCGCGTGCAGGAACGTGAGGATCACGCCGTCAGACCCTTTGGGGAAGCGACGGGGCGGTGAATTCACCACCCGGACATGTAGCCGGAGATTAGCCCACCGATGATCGGCACCACGCCGACCAGCAGGAAGGCTGGCAGGAAGCACGCCACCAGCGGCAAGGTGGACGACACGCCAACGCTTCGGGCCTTCATCGTGGCCTGCGCCGCGGCGGCCTTGGTGGCCCGAACAGAGGCGTGGCGCAACACGTCCCCGACCGCCGCACCGGTCTCGACGCAGCGGGCGAGCTCGCGCGCCACGTCACCCCAGACCGGGTCGTCCGCCAGCGTCCGCCAGGCCTCGGCGTCGCTGAAGCCGACGTCACACTGGGCTAGCACCGTCTTCAAGCATTTGGCGTTGCCGGCGTCGCAAACCTCGCTCACCGCCTGCGCGGCAAACCTTACCGGCGAGCCCGACTCGACGACTGAGGCCAAAAAGTTGAGCACCAAGGGGAACTCGTGGAGGACGGCCGCCCGCGCCTTCTCGTCAGCTTGGGTGTTGGCGATCAGCCACCGGGACGCCACAGCCCCCACCACCGCGCCCACGCCGAGTGACACCAGCGAACTGCTGAACACCCAGGCCAGGCCCATGCCGCCCAGACCGCCGAGCACCGTCATCGGCATGATTGGCAGGCGCTGCAGCAGTGACGGCGAGGAGCCTTGGTGCAACAGCACCGTGCTTCGCGGCTGCCCGACCAGCAAAACCAACGCCGCAATGGCGGCCAGAGCGCTGATACTCCAGAGCAGAACCATCAGCCGTCCTCCCTTGTCAGCACCTCGGTCCAGATCAGCCCGGCGGACGCCATCGTCGCCGCCCCGATCAGGCAAAGATGCCCGGCCAGGCTGCTGGAAAGGAAGTCCAGCGGGTTGGCGTTGACCAGGAAGCCCATGCCGATACCAACCACCGGCAGACCGGCCAGCAGACGGCTGGTCGACCGGGATGAGGCCAGCTCGGCTCGTCTCTGGTCGCGGATGTCACCCAACTGGACAAGTGAATCGGCCACCTGACGCATCAAAGGGGCCAGGGGCATGCCGGTGCGTTCACACAAGCGCCAGCCGCGCGCCATCTCGGCCAGGCCGGCGCACCCTGGCTGGCCGGCGAGCTGCGCCAACTCGGCGGCAACGTCCCCGCCGACGGCGAGCGCGCCCACCGTGGGCGCCAGCAAAGGGGCGTCCTCGGCGGCGATCGCCAGCGCCCGGGCCGGGATCTCGCCGGTGTCCAACTGTCCGGCGATGACGCTGCAGGCCCTGATCACCTGACGCTCGTTGGACGCCGCTCGCCGCCCCGTCACCCCCCGGCTGACCAACCAAATCACTGTTGCGGCGATCTCCCCACCGGCCACGATGAAAGCCAGCCATTTCGAGAACAGCTCGCCCGCCAGAATGACGGCCACCACACCTATGCCGACCACGACCGCACCAGTCACCAGGTGGCGGTGTGGTGACGCCGTCGACCGCGCCGGGCCAGTCAACAGGCGGGAAGGGCGGGGCGAGCCCAGCAGCAACACCCCAGCGACGGCCCCCAGACCGACAACGATGACTATCGTTCCTGTCACAGCGACGCCCCGATCAATTCTTTCAGGCGGGGCCACCCGTCGCCGCGTGTCACCGACATCGGCCCAGCACCGCCCCGCAAGGCGGCAGGGATCCCAGCACGCCAGTCGTCAGTGCCGAACCCGCGAGCCGCCCGCGGTGCTGGCGAACAGATCAGAGCCGGTATCGTCTGCACCAACCCGTCCGGTGCCCGGGTCAGGATGCCGATCTGGGCGACTTGGCGCTGCCCAACCGTGCGCTTCAAGTGGATGACAACCGAGATCGCGGACGCAATCTGCGCGTGGCAGGCGTCCCGTCCCAGTCCGCTGAGTGCCGCCAGAGCCTCCAGACGGGCCGGCACGTCAGCGGCCGAGTTGGCGTGCACTGTGCCGCACCCACCTTCGTGGCCGGTGTTCATGGCCATCATCATGTCGGTGACCTCCGCGCCGCGAACCTCACCCAGCACCAGACGGTCGGGGCGCATGCGCAAGGCCTGGCGCACCAAGTCCGTCAGAGTGATTGCGCCAGCGCCCTCGGCATTGGGGTGACGAGCCTCCAGCCGGACGCAATGCGGGTGGTCGGGGGCCAGTTCGCGCGAGTCCTCGACAATCAGCAGACGCTCGTCCGGTGGGACCAGCGACAGCAAGGACGCCAACAGCGTCGTCTTGCCGCAGCCGGTGCCGCCGCTGACGAGGAAGGTGGTTTTCGACGCCACAATCGCCCGCAGCACGGCAGCCACCTCCGGCGTGATCGAACCGCCGGTGACCCATTCGTCCAATGTCATGCCGCCTTGACGGGGGATGCGTAGCGAGATGCAAGTGCCCGGTTCCGCAACCGGCGACAGGACGGCATGCAGGCGCGTCCCGTCAGGCAGCCGGGCGTCGACAGTCGGGCAGGCGTCATCTAACCGTCGCCCCACGGACGTGGCGAGCCGCACCGCCAGGTGACGGACGTCGGCGTCGCTCTGGAAGACGGAGTCGACGAGCTCGAGCCCGTCTCCTCTGTCGATGAACACCTGTTGTGGGCCGTTGACCAGCACATCGGTGACGCCGGGCAACCGCAGCAGGGGGTCCAGTTGTCCAGCCCCGGTGCTGCCCCGCCGCAGAGTTTCGACGGTTGACGCCACCAAGGTGTCGGACACCACGATCTGCTGGTCGCGCAGCACGGTGGCGACGTCGGCGGGCGTCCAGGGGCGACCCAGCCCCGCCAGGCGGGAGCGGACGATGTCGAGGGTGGCGGGGTTCATGGCCTCCCCCGTTGGGCTGACCGTAGCGGGATGTCATTGTCACGCCGGCGCAAGGCGCCCAAGCCACGTGCCTCCACAGGCACGGCCAGTGCCGGCACCAGACGATCCAGCAGCTTGTCTAGGGCTCGGCTTGTCTTTCCGCCGGCCCGTCCAGGTGGGTCGCCGGCTTCCAGCGCCAGGGGCAGTCGCCCGTCA
>WRFI01000101.1 GCA_009778875.1 Propionibacteriaceae bacterium
ATTGGGGTTGGTCAAGGTCGCGTCTTCAATGTCAAAGACATACGGATCGGGGCCGTGATCTGTCAAGTCAGCCATGCTTGCTCCTTTGTTGCGGGACTTGTTACTCCAGTGTAAGCCGCAAGCCTAACACCAGGTGCTCCAGGGCATAGCCAGGGTCGGTGCCTGCCCCTTTGACCTCGGCATCGGCCCGGGCTACGGCCCCAATCGCCTCAGCCACCCGGTCAGCTGTCCAAACCCGCGACTGAGCAGCGATGGCGTCAACCTTCTTGGGCCACACCTTCAGCACACTGGCGATCTCTCCCTTGCTCAGGCGCTGGGCGGCCAGGTCAAGGTAGCGTCCCTGGTTCCTCAGAGCCCCGGCCAGCGCCGAAGTGATCAGCAGCGGGCCGGTGCCAGCTTCCAGCGCCCAACGCAACAGCCCGAGTGCTTGCTGCGATTGACCAGCCATGACGGCGTCCGCGACGGCGAAGCCGCTGACCTCTGAGCGCCCCGAAAAGTAACGGTTGACGACGTCAGGGGTCAACGTGTCGCCTGGCCAATCGGACGCGAGTTGGCTGACGGCCGCTGACAAGGCGTAGAGATCGGCCCCGACCGCATCGACCAGCGCGGTGGCTGTGGCCATGTCGATGCGCATTTTTCGACGCCTGCCCTCCGCCACCACAAACTGCGGCATGTCCCACGGCTTGACCGACTCAACCGACACCCTGGCCACCCGCCCCTTCCCCAGCCGGTCAAGCAGGGCCTTGCCTTTGACGCCACCCGGGTGCGCCATGGTCAGGCACAGGTCGTCGCCTGGGTGAACGGCCGTGGCGACCAGCAAGTCGGCCTGATCGGGCGGCAGTGCCGTCAGGTCGCGGAGAACGACTATGGACGATTCCGCAAACAGCGATCCGCCGACCACTTCGGCCAGCCGGCCGTCGGCAATCTCCGCCGGGCTCAGGTCCACAGTTTCAGCACTCGGGCGCTCTCTCCTGGCGGCTTGGATGCGCTCGTTGATCGTCCGGTCGACCAGCAGCCCCTCCGCGCCAACTATCAGCAAACTCGTGCCAAACACATCCATGTCATCTATCCTGCCAGCTATGACCGACGATGCTGTGCGTGGACACCATCCGGGCTGACGGCAATCGCACCCATTTGGTCGGTTCGGTACACCGTCATGCCGTCCGTTAACAAAGCAGTGACGGTGGACGACGCCGGGTGCCCGTACGGGTTGTCGGCGCCGACACTGATGACCGCAACGCGCGCCCCCACGGCAGCCAGAAACGAGGCGTCCTGGTGGGCCGATCCGTGGTGTGGCGTTTTGAGCACGTCGGCCCGCAAGTCCGCCCCGCTTGAGGCAACCACACCCTGCTCCTCCGGTTCGGCGTCACCGGTGAAGAGGACGGTCAGGCCGTCGACGGTGATCCGGCCGATGGTACTGGCGTTGTTTGCCAAGGGGTCTTCTCCTTCGCCCGTGGTTGTCACCACCGGGGTGGCCGGCCCAGTTCGCAGCGTCACCCACCGCACCAGCGCATCGCCCGACGATGTCGCGCCCACATCGACCACCTGACCAGTCCAGGTGGCCGCGACCGGCACGGTCGTATCACCAAGCAACACGCCCACCTGGCGTTGATCAGCTGCAGACAGGCCGGCCCGCACCAGAACCAGATCGACGTGAACCCTCTTGGCGAGATCGGCGGCCCCGGCCATGTGGTCGCTGTGCTCATGGCTGAAGACCACCAGCGGCAGACGTTTGATGCCCAGGCTGCTCAGGCACCGTTGCAGCGATGGCGGATCGGGCCCGGCGTCGATGAGCACCCCCACGCCGTCCGCCACCCGCACGACGGCCGCGTCACCTTGCCCGACATCGCAGAAGACCACCGACCAGCGCCCCGGCCACCCGGGTGTGGGAAGCGTCACGGCCACGCTGACGAAAAGGACGGCCAGCGCCAGAACCGTTGTCCACCAGCGGGCCAGCACCCACGACATGAGGCGGCTGATAAGCCAGCAGGTTGCCACCAACAACGCCATGGCCAGCACCGCCGACCCCCATTGCGACGTTCCCCAGGTGATGGTCGCCCCCGGTTGTGACGCCCCGAATCTTGCCGCCAATATGATGGGCTGGGCACACCAGCCCGCCATCCAGGCGAACGGCACGGCCACCCAGCCCAGTGGTGACAACACACAGGCCAACAGACCGAGCACGGTGACGGGCCCGACGAACGGCTCAGCCACCATGTTGGCGAACAGGCCGACCAGCGACACCTGCCCGCTCAAGGCGGTGATCAACGGCTGTGTGGCCAATTGGGCGGCCAGAGGCACGGCAATGGCCTGAGCCAGCCATAAGGGCATCCACCGTGTCATGATGCGCACCCAGGTGGGCGACCACCACAAGATGGCGGCCGTGGCCACCGCGGACATGGCGAAACCCCAGGTGTGCGACATGGCCGGCTGGATCAGACAGACGGCCGTCACGGCCACGCCCCAATGTCGCAGCCCACTGCCCGGCCCTGACCCAACCCCAGTGGCCGCCAGCGCCACCAGACCCATCGCGGCCGCCCTCAGGACGGACGGCTCACCTCGGCACAGGGTGACATACGCCACCACGCCGCACAGGGTGACGCCGCGAAGCCACCAGCCGCGGGCACCCGCCAACCGGGCAGCGGCGATGAGAAACACCACCATGAGTGTCAGGTTCGTGCCGCTGACGGCGTTTAGGTGGGTCAGGGATGTGGCTTGGAAGTCGTCCAACATCTGTGAGGACAACCCCGATGTGTCACCCACCACCAGCCCGGGCACCAAACCGGCCTGATCGGGTGGCGAATGGGCCATCGCCGCTCGCAGACCGTCCCGCAAGCCGTTTATGGCCCGACCCACGGCGCCGGGCTGCGCCGTCACCGTCACATCCCCAAGCACGCTGAGCCGCACCTGCGGAGACAACCCACTGTCTGACCACCCGGACCTGGCGTCGAACGTGATGGCCTGGCCCACCGCCAGCTTCGGCGCGTCCAGGCCCATCAGCAAGGCAGCCGACTGTCGCAGGTTGTAGGCGACACCGTGGCCGCTGACCTGATGGACGCTGACGGCCACCATCGTGCGCCCGGGCAACACTCCACGAGCCGCCCAAACCTGCGGGTCGCCCGTCACGACGGCCCGAATCTGGACGACCGCCCCGGCGTCGGCGAAACTTGCCAACGGCGAGGACGTCGTCGTCCATTTGTACAGCGCACCGGAACCGGCGGACGCCAGTATGCAGGCCGCGCCCAGAAAGACGACCAGACTCGCCCGCCGCCACGCCAACAGTGCCGTGCCGACGACCACCACCGCCACGGCTGCCCACACCCAACCGCCGGTCACGCCGCACCAGGCGCCGGCCCACACCAGCACAGCCACCCACACCATGCGCGGGTCGGCCAGGGACTCAGACTGTGACATAGGGCTCCAATTGCGCCATCGTCTTTGGGCCGATGCCGCTGACCTCCTGCAACTCGTCGATCGTCGAAAACCGCCCGTGCTCGTTGCGCCAGGCGATGATCTTCCCGGCTGTCACCGGGCCGATGCCGGGCAGCGTTTCCAGCTCTGCCTCGGACGCGGTGTTGATGTTCACCTTCACACCCGACCCATTCGCTGAGCCTGAACTGCCTGCCCCGGAATCGCCGTTGACCTCGCCGGCCGGGCTGCCCACCGTCCCAATGACTATCTGCGACCCGTCGGCCACCACGGCCGCCAGGTTCAGCAGCGCCGGATCGGCGTCCGCCGTCAACCCGCCGGCCGCGTCGATGGCGTCCTGCACCCGGGCTCCTTCCGGCAGGCTCACCACGCCGGGGTGAGCGACGGCCCCCAGAACATGCACCTTTATCATCGACGGCGTCGGCGTGGGTGATGGTTCCACCGAGACGCTGACGGACGGCGCCGCCGGCAGTGGCTGTGCCCGGCTGTGCTGGAATGTCATAACGGC
Source organism: Propionibacteriaceae bacterium (assembly GCA_009778875.1). Lineage (GTDB taxonomy): Bacteria > Actinomycetota > Actinomycetes > Propionibacteriales > Propionibacteriaceae > WRGV01. Next base: position 3,938 of record WRFI01000101.1, read on the forward strand.
GAATATGACCCCCACGACCAGGGCCACCACCACAACAACAACGTGCTCGCGGGAAAACGACAGCGCCGACTCCCACCAGGCCGGGCGCACTGACGCCGGCGGGGTTACCTCGTCATCGAATGTCTGATCGGGCAATGCGGGATGCAGCAGCTGCCAGCGCGCCCGCGCCGCCCGGTCTGCCTGGCTGGCCGACAGCGGCTCATCGTCGCGATAGTTCACGCCTCACATTAGCTGCGCGACGCCAAATCCGGCACCCCAGTTTTGGGCCTGTGGATAACCAGTGTGCTGGCGTCCCAAATCAACGTTGGACCTGGCAAAGTTCGGCACGGTCCCCCGGTCCGTCGCGGCGAGCGCCGTGACAGGATGAAAACCAGACAAAATTCCCCTCTGCGGAGGGGCGGCCGCCCCGTAGGGGCTGACGGGGTGGTCCACTAGACACTGCATACGCTTGGAAGGGGAATGGCTGATTTGTATGTGACGTTACGTCACGTATTAGCGTCTTCTTCCATGAGTAACGACACACTCTTGACGGTGGGGCAACTGGCCAAGCGGATGGGCACCACCGTGCGCACCTTGCAGTACTACGACCAGTTGGGGTTGCTGGAGCCGTCCGAAATCAGTGGTGGCGGACGCCGCCTGTACTCGCCTCGCGACGTGGTGCGCCTGCACCAGATCCAGACCATGAAGTACCTGGGCTTCTCGCTCGGCGACATCAAGACCCGGCTGGTTGGACTGACCACGCCGGCGGACGTCGCCAATGAGCTGACCAACCAGGCGGCCGCCGTGCGCGCCCAAATCGAGTCGCTGAACAAGGTGGTGATGGCAATCGAGGCTCTCCTCGAGACAACGCTGAAGATGGACGCGGTCGACTGGAGCCGCTACGCCGACGTTGTCACACTGCTGCGCCTGGACTCCGAGATGTACTGGGCTGTCACTCAGCTTGGTGACAGGACTCTGGCCTATGCCCATGCCCATTTCACCGAAACCACCGGCAAGGACATGATCGAGCGATTTAAAGAACTCAACCAAGAAATCGCAGCGATCCAAGCTGACGGCGCGGCCCCAGACAGCGAGGCGGGACTCGGCATCGCGGCAAAATTCTGGGGCTTCATTATGGAGTTCACCGGTGGGGACGCCAGTTTGCTGCCGGAACTGCTCGACTTCAACGCGAACCGTGATGGCTGGGACGCGACGTGGAAGCAGCAGTGGGAGGCGGTCGAGGATTACATCAGCGCGGCCATGAACGCCTATTTCGCCAAGAACGGCCAGAACCCATTCGAAGGGATACCTCAATGATCCAGATGCAGGGCGTCGTCAAGCGATTCGGCGCGCAAACGGTACTTGATGGCGTGACTTTCACCGCGCATGACCACGAGATATTCGGCCTGCTCGGCCCCTCCGGTGCTGGCAAGACCACCATCATCAACATCTTGACCCACCAGCTTGACTGCGACGCTGGCGAGCACCACATCGGCGTGACAAGCCAAGAAACCGGTGTGATGCTCGAACAGGACGGCCTGTTCGCCCGGTTGACCTGCCTGGACAACCTCGAATTGTTCGCTACCATTTTCGCACTGCCGCGCACCCGGCCCACGGAAGTGCTTGCGTCCGTCGGCCTGGAGCAGGCCGCCCGCAGGCCCGTCAGCGCCCTTTCCAAGGGCATGCGTCAACGTCTGGCGCTGGCCCGGGCCGTGCTCAATCACCCAAAGGTGCTTTTCTTGGACGAGCCCACCAGCGGCCTCGACCCCCTGACGGCGCGCGGCATCCACAAGCTGATTCAGGACCTGCGGGACGACGGCAGCACCGTCTTCCTGACCACCCACAACATGGACGAGGCGGTCAAGCTCTGCGACCACGTGATCCTGCTGAACAAGGGCACGATCGTCGAGCAGGGCACCCCGCAAGATATTTGCCGACGCCACAACGCCATGAAGACCGTGCCCGACCTAGAGGCCGTCTTCATCGAAATGACGGGGGACGAGCTGGAATGAATAACGCCCGAGCCGTATTCGTGAAGCAACTGCGCGACATCGTCAAGAACAAAGCCGTGCTGCTGCAGTACCTGGTCATGCCGGTGATGGCACTGGCGCTGACCCAACTGGTGGCAAAGCCCAGCGGCGGCGCCATCCCGGTGACGATGTTCGTCTCGATGTTCACGGCGATCTTCGTCGGAATGGTGATGCCGGCCGCCACCACCGGCGCCATCGCCGAGGACCGCGAGCGCGGCAGCCTGCGCTTCCTGGTGATGGCCGGCGTCAAACCCGTCGATTACCTGCTGGGTGTCGGCGGGGTCATCCTCGCCACGGGCACCGTCGTGCTGGTGGCCTTCGGCCTGATGGGTGGGCTGACACCCAGCCAGTTTGGCCGATTCATAGTCATGACGTTGGGCGGCGGGGTCGCCTCGGTGCTGCTCGGCGCCGTCGTCGGCCTGCTGGCCGGCAACCAGCAGGCGGCCACCGCTGTCGTCATGCCCATCAGCCTGGTGTTCGGCTTCGGCCCGATGATCGCCATGTTCAACGTCACCACGGGCAAGCTGCTGGCCCCGTTTTACACCATGCAGATGAGCGCCACGATCAGCAACATCGATGCACCGATGGGCAAATCCGCGCTGATCGTGCTCGCAAATATCGTCGTTCTACTAGGCCTTTTCGTCCTGGACTACAAGAAACGGGGCCTGCGGGCCTAATTGTGTGGCATGACAACCGGGACGATGCTGACCAGTTTCGGCAGCCGCATGATCACCTTGGCCACCGCGCGGCCGTCCAGGGCCTTCAGGATGCCCGGATCGGCCAGCACCAGCGTCTCAGCCTCGGCCTCGCTGATGTCCGGCGAGACATCGAATTTGCCCCTCACCTTGCCTTGCACCTGGACAACCAGCACCACAAAGTCGCGCACCAGCAGCGCCGGATCGGCGGTCGGCCACGTCGAGTTGGCAACCGACGGCTGGTAACCCAGCCCCTCCCACATTTCCTCGGCCACATAGGGTGCCACCAGGCTCAACGCCTGGGCGATG
>WRFI01000102.1 GCA_009778875.1 Propionibacteriaceae bacterium
CATGAAAACCGTGGCGAGCGGGCCAGGACGCGTTTTCACCGAAGTACAAGGAGTGTAAGTACCCGTACTTGGCAAAGTACAGGTAGGCCATGTGTCAGCTGACGTCGTCCTACCTGTGCAAAGGCATCCGCGAACTGGAGCGAATCAAAGGGGCCGGACTCTTGCTTGATTTGCTGACGCTGATCGCGCTGCAGGTCGGCAGTCTCGTCAGCCTGAGCGAACTGGCCTTGACGCTCGGCGTCGCCGTCAAGACCGTCGAGCGGCACCTTGACTTGTTTGAGAAGGTCTGGTGCCGCTCGCTGCACTCAGCATCGGTGGAACCAGGCTAGGGAGGGGAATAGGGGAATGGGGGCATACCAACCCACGGGTTGAACGCCTGTAATGGGCCTTCTAGGCCCGTCTGGCAACCAAAGTGTTCATTTTCGCCTCAAGGCCTGCCGATGATTGGCGTCAACTGGTAGACTGGTGGGGTTGTCCGGCGTTCGCTTGATCGGCTGTCCGCCGGGGCACGCCATCAAGATCCCGGTGTGCAGAAATGAGACCCTATGACTGACATCCCCTTCGACGGTGATTCTGTGGACGACAACACCGCCGAGACCGGCGACGGTGTCTTGGCGGAAAACGCCCAAGGGGGGACGATCACACAGGTCGATCTCCAGGATGAGGTGTCGTCCAGCTACCTCGACTACGCGATGAGCGTCATCGTCGGGCGGGCGCTGCCGGACGTCCGGGACGGGCTCAAACCCGTCCATCGTCGCGTCCTCTACGCCATGTACGACGGCGGCTACCGGCCGGATCGCGGCTGGAACAAGTGCTCGCGCGTCGTCGGCGAGGTCATGGGCCTCTACCACCCGCACGGCGACTCGGCCATCTACGACACACTCGTCCGGCTGGCCCAGCCATGGGTGATGCGCGCGCCCCTGGTCAGCGGTCAGGGTAACTTCGGCTCGCCGGGCAACGACCCGGCCGCCGCGATGCGGTACACCGAATGCAAAATGGCGCCGCTGGCCATGGAGATGGTGCGCGACATCGACGCCGACACCGTCGATTTCCAGCCCAACTACGATAACCGCGAAACCGAGCCCATCGTCTTGCCGGCGCGATTCCCGAATCTGCTGGTCAACGGATCGACGGGTATCGCCGTCGGCATGGCGACGAACATTCCGACACACAATCTGCGCGAGGTCAACGAGGCGGTGCAGTGGGCGCTCGCCAACCCCCAGGCCACCTCCGAGGAGCTTCTCGACGCCTGCATGGCCCGCATCAAAGGCCCGGACTTCCCGCTGGGCGCGCTGATCGTCGGGCGCAAAGGCATTGAGGACGCCTATCGGACGGGCCGCGGCTCCGTGATCATGCGGGCGGTCATCGACGTCGAGGAAGACGCCCACAACAAGACGTCCCTTGTCGTGACGCAATTGCCCTACATGTGCAACCCCGACAACCTGGCCACGAAGATCGCCGATCTGGTCAACTCCGGCAAGCTGACGGGCATCTCGGACATCCGCGACGATTCGTCCGCCCGCACCGGGCAGCGGCTCGTCATCGTGCTCAAGCGCGACGCCCAGCCGCGCGTCGTCATGAACAACCTGTACAAGCACACCGGCCTGCAAGACACCTTTGGCTGCAACATGCTCGCCTTGGTAGACGGGGTGCCGCGCACCCTGCGGCTCGACCAATTCATCTCCTTCTGGGTGAAACACCAGATTGAGGTGATCTTCCGGCGCACCAGGTTCCAGCTCGCCGAGGCCGAAAAACAGGCGCACATCTACCGCGGCCTGGTCAAGGCGCTCGACGCCCTCGACGAGGTGATCGCCCTGATCCGGCGCAGCCGCACCACCGAAGAGGCGCGGGACGGCCTGAAGAAGCTGCTCGACATCGACGACGTGCAGGCCACCGCCATTCTCGACATGCAGTTGCGCCGCCTGGCCGCGCTTGAGCGCCAAAAGATCATCGACCGTCTGGCCGAATTGGAAATCGTCATCGCCGACCTCAAAGACATCCTGGCCAGCGAAGACAGGCAGCGTTCCATCGTCGGCGCCGAGCTGGCCGAAATCACCGACAAGTACGGCGACGAGCGCCGCACCCGCATCATCGCGGCCGAGGATGATTTCTCTGAGGAGGACTTCATTGAGGACGCCGAGGTGGTCGTCACCGTCACCATGGGCGGCTACGCCAAGCGGACGCCGATCGGCGAATACCGCACCCAAAAGCGCGGCGGCAAGGGCGTCAAAGGCGCCCGGCTGCGCGAGGACGACGAGGTGGCGCACCTTTTCACCACGACGAACCACCACTGGATTTTGTTCTTCACGACAATGGGCCGCGTCTACCGGATCAAGGCCTGGCAGCTGCCCGAGGGCGGCCGCGACGCCAAGGGCGGCCACGTCGCCGGGCTGCTGAGCTTCCTGCCCGAAGAGCAGATCGCCCAGGTGCTGGCCATCCGCACCTACGACGACGCCCAATACCTGGTGCTGGCCACCAAGCACGGGCTGGTCAAGAAAACGGAGCTTCGCGCCTACGACAGCCCGCGCCAGGCGGGGCTGTTGGCCATCAACTTCCGCGAGCCGGGCGGGGCCGGCACCGAAGACGCGGACGAGGACGAGCTGATCGGCGCCGAACTGGCCAACGCCGACGACGATGTGCTGCTGATCTCGCGTCACGCCCAGGCGATCCGCTTCACCTGTGACGATGAGCAACTGCGGCCGATGGGCCGGGTGACGTCCGGGGTGACGGGCATGCGGTTCCGCCCGGGTGATGAAACCCTGTCGATGGCGGTCATCCCGTCCGCGATGGATGAGGACGCCACTTTCGTGTTCACCGTCACCGATGGCGGGTTCGCCAAGCGCTCGGCCGTGGCCGAGTATCGCGTCCAAGGGCGCGGCGGCCTGGGAATCAAGGCGATGAAGATGAACGACGACCGGGGCGTCTTGGTCGGCGCGCTGGTTGTGACGCCCGAGGACAACGTCCTGGCGATCCGCTCGTCCGGGCAGATCACCCGCTCGTCGGTGGCCGAGGTGCCCGTCCGCGGGCGCGACACGATGGGGGTCAAGTTCGTCGCCGTCAAGAACGGTGACCAGGTGATTGCGATAGCCAGGAACCCCGAATCGGAGGACGGGGACGAGCCCGACGCCGAGCCGCCGGTGGGGGACGAGGCCAACGAAACTACCACGGCGGACTGAAGAACTGTCCAAAAATGAGCGCGGAATTGCACCATCCACCGAAACCAGGCGATAATTAGACGTTGCGCCCTGAGGAGGCCATGAATGAATAACCAGACTGCGTCACGTAACTCGCGTAGACGCATATCCGGTCAGCCGTCAGTGATGGCGGGCACGCCGATGCCGCCACCGACCGTTGTGCGGCCGGGCGTGCAGCCGGGTCAGCCGGCCGCGGGGGGCCGAACTGGGGGCAAGGATTCGACTGGGCAAATCGGCAAGGTGGGTGGTCCCACCCGGTCAGCGATGCCGCCACAGACGGGGCAACCCCCGATGCGTCCCCAACCGGGACAGCCGATGCGGCCCCAACCAGGACAGCCAATGCGTCCCCAACCGGGACAGCCAATGGGCGCCCCCGGCGTCAGGCCGGCCGCGCCGCAGGGCAGCAGGCCGCCAGCCACCCAGGGTGGCAGGCCACCGGCCCAGGGCGTGCGTGCCCCGATGGCGCCCGCCCAGCCAAACCACGGCAAGACCGGCCGGCCGGCACCGGGCAAACGACCGGTCGGCAAGGTCAAGCAGACGGCCAAGCAGGCCCACCTGCGCATCACCAAACTTGATCTGTTGGCCGTTTTGAAAATGTCGTTCCTGTTCGGCTTCAGCATCAGCCTGATCATGTTTGTCGGCGGATTTGCCCTGTGGCATCTGCTCTTGTTGAGCGGTGCCATCGACAGTGCCCAGAACCTGATCAACTCGGTGCTCGGCAACCCGGCGGCCGGCGGTGCCGCGAACCTCCAGTTGGGGCAATACCTGAACAGCACCCGGGTCGTCGGCTTCTTCGCGGGCATCGCCGTCGTCAATGTGTTCATCCTGACGTTGCTGGGCACGGTTTTTGGCGCCCTGTACAACCTGGCATCGACCCTCTTCGGCGGCGTTGAGGTGACCCTCGAAGTCTGAGTTCATGGTGTCAGCCTCATCCAGTGCCGCGTTTGTGGTTGACGGTGTCTCAAAGATGTTCGCCGGGCGGACGGGTGAGGTGCTCGCGCTTGACGACGTGTCGCTGGAGCTGGCCAACGGGTCATTCACCTGCATCGTCGGTCCGTCGGGCTGCGGGAAGTCGACGCTCTTGCGCATCCTGGGCGGGCTGGAGACGGCCACCCTCGGCACCGTCACCTCGAATCTGACGGCCACCGGTGTGCCAACGGCGGCGTTTGTGTTCCAGGAGCATGGCGTCTTCCCCTGGTTCACGGTGCTCGACAACGTCGCTTTCGGGGTTCGCATGGCCGGTGTCCGGAAGGCCGAGAGGCTAAGAATCGCCCACGATTGGATCAACCGCATCGGCCTGGACGGGTTCGAGGGCGCCTATCCGCACCAGTTGTCCGGCGGCATGCGGCAACGCATCGCCATCGCCCGGGCCTTCGCCACCGGTTCACCGAGCATGCTGATGGACGAGCCGCTGGGTGCACTCGACGCCCAGACGCGCATGCTCATGCAAGAGCAGCTGATGCACGTGTGGGAATCCGACCAGAAGACAGTTGTGCTTGTCACACACCAAATCGAGGAGGCATTGCTACTGGGCGACGTGGTTGTCGTCATGTCGGCCCGTCCCGGCAAGGTCAAAGAGATCATCAAAGTGCCGTTCGGGCGTCCGCGGTCGTCCGACCTGGAAGGGTTGCCAGAGTTTGCCCAACTGCGCCAGCACATCTGGAATGCGCTGCGCGACGAGGTGATGATTTCGATGGGGTTCTCATGAGTGAGAATCAACCGGCCCACCGGGACGCCTTGGACGCGGCCTCCGCCCGCGAATACGCCCATGCCCGCCTGTTGGCGCGCCGGGACGTGTTGCTGTCGATTTTCACGCCGATCGTGCTGCTCGGCGTGTGGGAGTTGTCGGCCCGTCTCGGCTGGATTGACGCCCGCCTGTTCAGCCCGCCGACGCGCATAGTCGCCGAGGGCGCCAAAATGGTGGCGTCAGGGCAGTTGTGGACGAACCTGTTGCCGACGCTGGTGCGCCTGCTCGTCGGCTTTGTGACGGGGGCGATCGCCGGCATCATCGTCGGCTTGCTGATGGGGGTGTCGCGCGTCGTCAGGGCGGCCCTCGGCCCGATGTTTACCGCGCTGTATGCCCTGCCGAAGATCGCCATCCTGCCGCTGTTGTTGCTGATTTTCGGGTTGACGGAGACGCCCAAGATCTTGTCGGTGGCGATATCGGTGTTCTTCATTTTGCAGATCAACACGGTGGCCGGCGTCATGCAGATCGACGAGCGGATTCTGGAAGCAGCGCGGGCCTATCGGGCCACGGGCTGGAAGTTGTTCCGGTTTGTGCTGCTACCCGGAGCGATTCCGTCCATTTTTACGGGTTTGCAAGTTGCCGCCGGATCTGGTGTTATCGTCATTACAGCCGTCGAGTATGTGGCGTCTAATCAGGGGCTGGGTTTTCTGATCTGGAATTCGTGGCTGCTGTTTCAGCCGGCGCAGATGTATGTCGGGCTGATTGTGGTTTCACTACTCGGTGCACTGCTGACATGGGCAATCGTGTTGCTTGAACGCGCGATTGTGCCCTGGCGGCGGGCCAACACTTTGCGAAAGAAAAGGACGAAATGAAAACCAAATGGATCACCGGCATCGTCGCCGCCCTGGCCGCCGCCTCACTGGCCGGATGCTCGACGGGCACACCCTCACCGGCCACGCCGTCGGACGCCACTGACACCACCGCGAGCGCCCCAGTCGTGCTGCAAACCGTCAACGTCGGCATCATGAACCTGGCAATGTTTGCGCCGCTCTACATCGCTGATGCGAACGGGTATTTCGCTGACGAGGGCATCAAGCTGAACCTGCAGACCGTCGCCTCCGGGCAGGACGCCGTCCCCCTGGCGTCGAGCGGCAAACTGGACGTCGTTGTGGCCGGGTTCTCGGCCGGCATGTTCAACGCGATTGACCAAGGCTTGGACATCAAGGTTGTGGGATCGATGGCCGTCTCGACGGGCGACCCGAACAACACGGGCACGCATCTGGTGGCCGAGCCGCCGATCACCAGCGTCGACCAACTGAAGGGCAAGAAGATCGGAGCGGCCGGCGGGGCCGGCGGCACCGGCGCCTACATCACGGCGCTGGCTCTGGAGCAGGCGGGCCTGACGTTGAACGACGTCCAAATCGTCAACTTGGCCAACCCCGACATGCCGACCGCGCTGAAAAACGGCGGCATCGACGCTGCCCTGCTGGGTGCGCCGTTCTCGTTCACGGCGATGAATGACGGTGGGAACTCGATCGCGACGCCGCCGAAGGGCTATTCGGGCACGGGCGTGATCTACGGCGGCCAGTTCGCCAAGACGCCGTACGCGCAGAAGTTCTTCAACGCCTTGGCGAAGGGTTCGCAGGACCTGCAGAATGGCGCCGTCAACACCGACGCCAACCTGGCGATCATCGCGGCGGCGACACAGCAGGACGTGGCCACGCTGAAAGCAGCGCCATTCGACACCTGGCTGCCAAACCTGGCGCCACTGCCGGATCAGCTCAGCAAGATGCAGGAAGTCTGGATGGCGTCGGGCGCGATCACCTACACAACGCCGTTGTCGACAGACGCACTGGTGGACGCCACCTTCTCGCAAAACGTCCCCAGCTAAATTCCCTCGGTAAGGACAGTCGCAAGACGACTGACGGAGCCAGTTCCCCTCTGGGGAGGGGTATTCGGTCGCTTCGCTCCCTGTTACACCTTCGTCGCGTTCGGCATACGAGCAAGCTCGTCTGCGCTCACTGCTCCTCGGTGTGGCGGCGGAGCCGACGGGGTGG
>WRFI01000103.1 GCA_009778875.1 Propionibacteriaceae bacterium
CGGGCCACGCCCAACTGGATCTTTTCCAGCGCATTGGTGAAGTCCCGCTGGTACACCAGCGTGTCGGCCCGCTTGGCGGCCAGCAGCGCCGCCTCGTTGGCCAGGTTTGCCAGGTCGGCACCGGTCATGCCCGGCGTCGACGCCGCCATGGCGTGCAAGTCGACATCCGGGGCGGTCGGAATGTTGCGGGTATGGACGCCCAGGATCTGGGCCCGCCCCTCCAGGTCGGGGGTATTGACGGTGATGACGCGGTCGAACCGGCCCGGCCTGGTCAGCGCCGCATCCAAAACATCGGCCCGGTTGGTGGCGGCCACCACCACGACGCCCTCGGTGCCGTCGAAGCCGTCCATCTCGGTCAGCACCTGGTTCAGCGTCTGCTCGCGTTCGTCGTTGCCGCCAAGGGAGCGCGAGGACGCCCGCGACCGTCCGATGGCGTCGATCTCATCGATGAAGATGATCGACGGCGCCGCCTTGCGGGCCTCGTCGAACAGCTGGCGGACCCGCTGGGCGCCGACGCCCACGATCATCTCGATGAACTCCGACGCCGAGGCCGTGAAGAAGGGCACCTCGGCCTCGCCGGCCGTCGCCCGGGCCAGCAGCGTCTTGCCGGTGCCCGGCGCCCCTTCCAGCAGAACGCCCTTGGGGGCATGCGCGCCGACGCGGCGATACTTCTCGGGACTCTTCAGGAAGTCGACGATCTCTTGCACCTGGTCGCGCACCTCATCGATGCCCGCCACATCGTTGAAGTTGACACGCACCTTGTCTTTTTCGATGGGTTTGACGTCGCGGTTCATGCCGCCCATCAGGCCGCCGAAACCACCACCCTTGGTCATCCGCCGCATGAACCAAATCCAGATGCCGATCAGCAGCACCCAGGGCAGGACCGCCTGGGCCAGCGTCATCCAGATCGACTGCTCCTGGTACACCGGCGTGGCGGAGACCAGAACGTTTTGCTTCTGCAAGGTTGTCCACAGATCGTCCGTCGCCCAGGTCGGACGTTCCGTCGTGAACTTGGTGTATGTCACCTTGTTCTGGTTGGCCGTCGCGTCAACATCGGCCGGCACGACCTGCGCCTGCTTCAGTTCGCCGTCAATCGAGTCGCCCTTGGCGTGGATCGACTTGATGTTGTTGGCCTGCACCTGAGTGACGAAATCTGTGTAACCGATCGCCGGCGGCACATCGCGGGTGCTCATCCACCGGACGACGGACAAGATGATGATGAAGACCAGCATCCAGATGATGATGTAGCGCAAAGGGTTCAGTTTTGGCCGCTCCGGGGTTTCGGACGAGTCATCCTTTTGGTCGTCCAATCCCTCGGTCCGCCACGGCTTGGGGCCGTCCATCGGCGGCGGACTCTGGGGCGGCTTGCGCTTGGGCGTGGGGGTGCGCGTCGGTGTGTCCGCCAAATCCGGCGCCGCCGGCACTTTGTCGCTCATCCCACTCCTTCGTCAGCCTTCCATCTTAGCCGAGCGGTAGAGGCCGCGCTTTGCCACGTACTGGACAACCCCGTCCGGCACCAGATACCACAGCGGCAAGCCCTGGGCGACGCGGGCACGGCATTCGGTTGACGAAATCGCCATGGCCGGCACCTCGACGCAGTGCAGCCTTGAGTCGGAGGAGTCACAGTCTCTTGAGTCCAAACTCACACCTGGCCGAGAGACTCCGATGAACGTCGCCAGGTCGAACAGCTCCTCGAAACGCTTCCAGGTCGGAATCCCGGCCAGCGCATCCGCACCGGTGATGAAGAACAGGTCGACGTCGCCGCGCTCAGCTTTGATGTCGTGCAGCGTGTCGATGGTGTAGGTGTCGCCGGGACGTTCGATGTCGACGCGCGACACCGAGAAGCGCGGGTTCGAGGCCGTCGCGATGACGGTCATCAGGTAGCGGTCCTCGGCTTTGGAGACGTAGCGTCCGGCCTTCTGGTAGGAGGTGCCGGTCGGCACGAACACCACCTCGTCCAGGTGGAAGCGGCTGGCCACCTCGCTGGCCGCCACCAGGTGACCGTGATGGATGGGGTCAAAGGTGCCACCCATGACGCCCAGCCGGTACGTCCGCCCGGACGGCTGGCGGGCAAGCCCCACAGCGGTGTCTGAACCAGCAGCCATGCTCCTACTCCCTGACCTGGCCGTCGCCGGAGACGACGTACTTGGTGGTGGTCATTTCCGGCAGCGCCATCGGGCCGCGGGCGTGCATCTTCTGTGTCGAGATGCCGATCTCGGCACCAAAACCGAACTGCCCGCCGTCAACGAACCGGCTGGACGCGTTGACCAGCACGCAGGCCGCGTCAACCCCCGCCGTGAAGCGATTGGCCCGGGCCAGGTCGTTCGTCACGATCGTCTCGGAATGACCGCTGCCATGCGCCCGGATGAACGCCATGGCGGCGTCCAGGCCGTCGACGACCGCCACCCGCAGGTCGAGGCTCAGGTGCTCGTCGTCCCAGTCCGCGGCCTCGTCGATGCGCGAATCCAGGGCCATGGCCGCCGCGTCGCCGTGCACGCGAACCCCCGCCTGTGTCATGGCATCGACCAGGCGCGGCACCACACCGGCCGCGATGGTTCGCTCGACCAGCACCGTCTCCAAGGCGTTGCAGACGCTGGGACGCTGGGCCTTGGCGTTGACGGCGATGGTCAGGGCCATGGCCACGTCGGCGCTCTGGTCGATGAAAAGGTGGCAGTTGCCGGTGCCGGTCTCAATCACCGGCACCTGCGAGCCGGTGACGACCGCCTGGATCAAGGACGCGCCACCGCGCGGTATCAGAAGATCGACCAGACCCCGGGCCCGCATCATCTCGTCGGTCACCTCGTGGCCGCCCTCGACCAGTTGGACACCCGCCTCCGGCACCCCGGCCGAGAGAAGTGCTGCCTGCAGAATCTCGACGATCGCCTTGTTCGACTCCAGCGCCGTCGACGAGCCCCGCAGCAGCGCCGCGTTGCCCGCCTTCAGGCAGATGCCGGCGGCATCGGCCGTGACGTTGGGGCGGGCCTCGTAGATAATGCCAATCACCCCGATCGGCACCCGCACCTGCTGGATGCGGACACCGTTGGCCAGCGTCCAACCGCGCACCACCTCGCCCACCGGATCGTCCAGGCGGGCCAGATCCCTCAGCCCCTGCGCCATCGCCTGCACCCGGGCGGGCGTCAACGCCAGCCGGTCGATCAGGGCGTCATCCAGGCCGCCCGCGCGGCCCCGGCTGACGTCTTCGGCGTTGGCCGCCAGCACCAGCGCCTCTGAACACTCCAGCAGACCGGCCATGGCCAGCAGGGCGGCGTCCTTCTCGGCCCGCGTCAAGGTGGCCAGACTCAGCGCCGCCAAACGGGCAGCCCCGGCCTGTTCGTAAAAGGATGTCATGGCACAAGTGTATCCGTCGAGACCGGCCTTGGCGCCAAAACTGCCCCCGCCCCCGCGCGGCGCATCAGCAGCGCCACAAGCACGAAAGCGTTGCAGGTGGCCGTCACGCAGGCCGAAATGATCGTCCCCGCGTCGGGCGCCATCAGACCCCAGGTCAGCCAGATCAGCTCATTGGCCAGCTGCACCAGCCAGGACGTCAACGACACGCCCGTCACTTTCGGGTCGCGCAGGATCTCGACACCTTGGATGATCTTGGCGATGGCGATCGGCGTCACCACCGTCATGCCGAACCCCGCCGAGCCGACCGTCCGGTCCAAGGTGGCGAGGATGCCCGCGAACACCACCCCCGGCACCACCCACCACCAGCTGGGCAGTTTGCGGTCACGGCGCAGATACCAAAGCGAGATGATGACGGTGACGAAGCTGACCGTGTTGGCCACCATCATGAAGGCCTGGCCAAGCTTCAACCCATGCATCCACCAGCCCAGCGTCGTGCCGACGAAGACCACCCACAGCGGCCAGGCCATGCCCTTGGTGTCGCCGGTGCGCAGCAGTGCGACGGCCTGGGGCGCCAACATGACGGTTGACGTCAAACCACCCAGCCAGCCGATGACGAAAAGCAGCGTCACTGATGGCCCTTCCGGGTCAGTATCAGGTCGTCGCGGTGCACGACCTCGTGGCCGAAACGCGAGCCCAACTGGCCCGGCAATTCGTGGGACGAAAAGCCCACCAGCCCGCGGGCCACGACCCGTCCGTCCGGTCCGACGATCTCGACGGGGTCGCCCGTGTCGAACTGGCCGTCCACGCCCGTGATCCCGGCCGCCAGAAGCGAGGCGGCGGTGGTTGTCAGCGCCTTGACGGCGCCGGCATCCACGTGCAGGCGGCCCTGTGTCTCGCTGGCGTCGGCGAGCCAGAGCAAGCGCCGCGGCCGGCGTCGCGAGCTGGCAGCGAACGCCGTGCCCACCGGCTCGCCGGCCAGCGCCCGGCCCACCTGGGCGCAAGAAGTCAGGATGACCGGGATGCCCGCCGCGGTCGCCAGCCCGGCCGCTTCGATCTTTGACACCATGCCGCCGCTGCCCACCCCGGAGGTGCCGGTCTGATCGATGTCGGCGCTCAAGTCGGCCAGCTTGGGCACAAATGAGATCGGCTCAGCCCCTGGGGCATCGGGGCGGGCCGTGTACAGGGCGTCCACGTCGGAGAGCAGCACCAAGCCGCGGGCCCGCACCAGCTCGGCCACCAGCGCCGCCAGCCGGTCGTTGTCGCCAAAGTGAATCTCGCGGGTGGCGACGGTGTCGTTCTCGTTGACGATGGGCACAACCCCTAGACGGGTGAGGGCGCCGAAGGTGCGCAGGGCGTTGGCGTAGCTGGTGCGCCGCGCGATATCGCCGACGGTCAAAAGCACCTGGGCCACCGTCAGCCCGTGCCGCGCAAAGGCCTGCGTGTAGCGGGCGATCAACAGGCCCTGCCCGACCGCCGCCGCCGCCTGCTGCTGGGCCAGGTCGACCGGGCGGCGGGCCAGCCCCAGCGGCTCGCAGCCCGCCGCGATGGCCCCAGACGTGACCAACACGACCTCGCGCCCGGACTTGACGAGGGCGGCCAGGGTGTCCACCAGATCGGTCAACGCCTCATCGTCGATGCCGCCGCGGGCGGACGCCAGCGACGACGACCCCACCTTGACGACGACACGGCGCGCCGAGGCCACCGCTGCGCGGACCTCCTGCTCGTGGCTTGTCATTGTTCGTCTTCCGACTCAAGTGCCTGGCGGCGCACCGTGCGCCAGTCGTCGTCACGCCCGGCGTCTTGCATAAGTTCGTCGCGTCGTTCACGATACTCGGCGTCCCGCTCGCGACGCCGGCGCACCGCCGGGCGCAACTGTTCCAGCCGGGCGTCTTGGCCCCGCCGGGTCAGCGGCGGGCCGGCGACCTCGACCTGCGGCGCGAAATCGAAGATGACGGCGTCGTCGCCCGCGCCGATGGCCACCGCATCACCGGGTTCCGCCCCCAGGCGCAACAGCTCGTCTTCGACGCCCAGACGGTTCAGCCGGTCGGCCAGGTAGCCGACGGCCTCGTCATTGGAGAAGTCGGTTTGCGCCACCCAACGCTCGGGCTTGGCCCCGCGCACCCGCCAAACCTCGCCCTGGCGGGCGACGACGAAGGGCACCGTCTCGTCAACCTTTTTGATGGCCACCGGGACGACCGGCAGCGCCGCCTCCGCCTGACGCCGGGACGCCACCAGGGCGGCCATCGCAAAGGTCAGCGCTTTGAGCCCCTCACCGGTCTTGGTCGAGATCAGATAGACCGAAAGTCCCCGCGCCTCAAGCTCGGGTGCCGCCAGCTCGGCGATCGCCCGGGCGTCGGGCACGTCGATCTTGTTCAAAGCCACCAGGCGGGGACGCTCGGCCAGCCCGCCGTAGGCCGCCAACTCGGCCTCGATCACGTCCAGATCCGTCAGCGGGTCGCGGCCCGGCAGGTAGGTCGCGCAGTCGATGACGTGGACGATGGCCTGGCAGCGCTCGATGTGGCGCAGGAAGTCGTGGCCGAGTCCTTTCCCGAGGCTCGCCCCCTCAATCAGCCCGGGCACATCGGCCACCGTGAAGGTGGTATTGCCGGCCACGACGACGCCCAGGTTCGGCACCAGCGTGGTGAAAGGATAGTCGGCCACCTTGGGCCGGGCCCGGGAAATGGCCGCGATCAGGCTCGACTTGCCGGCGCTGGGGAAGCCCACGAGCCCGATGTCGGCCACCACCTTGAGCTCAAGCTGGATGCGCCGCGACTGGCCGGCTTCGCCCAGCAGGGCAAACCCCGGGGCCTTGCGGGCCGGCGTGGCCAGCGCTGCGTTGCCCAGGCCGCCGCGTCCACCGCTGGCGACCACCACTTCGGAGTTCGGCCCGTCCAGATCGGCCAGCAACTCGCCGGTGTCAAGATCTGTCACCACGGTGCCCTGCGGCACGCGCAGAACAACGTCCTCGGCACTCGCCCCGGCCCGGTCGTCGCCCATGCCGGGCTGCCCGTTGGCAGCCTGACGCACGGAACCCCGGTGATAATCGACCAGTGTGGTGAGCCCGTGTTCAACGCGCAGTACGACGGAGCCACCGTTGCCCCCGTTGCCACCGTCTGGCCCGCCGAGTGGCTTGAATTTTTCTCGATGCACGCTGGCACACCCATTGCCACCGTGCCCGGCGACCACCGTCAGGGTGACGCGGTCAACAAAGGTGGGGATGGCCACCTCAGCCTCGCAGCGATATCAGGCCGCAGGGGCGACGTTGATGACCCGGCGGCCCCGCTTGGTGGCGAACTCGACAGCGCCCGGGACAAGCGCGAACAGCGTGTCGTCCTTGCCGCGCCCGACGCCGTCGCCGGGATGGAAATGGGTGCCGCGCTGGCGCACGATGATCTCGCCGGCCAGCACCTCTTGGCCGCCGTACCGCTTGACGCCCAAACGCTGCGGCTTGGAATCGCGACCGTTACGCGAACTGGATCCGCCCTTTTTGTGTGCCATGTCGCTTGCCTCTCAGCCCTTGATGCCCGTGATCTTC
>WRFI01000104.1 GCA_009778875.1 Propionibacteriaceae bacterium
ACACGAGCACCCAACAGATAACCAGCGACGCCACCGAAACCGACACCGACGCAGCCCAACACATTCAGCGGCACTGGAAAAACCACCAAACCAGCCCCGCCCCCACCCCATCGGGCGCGCCAGAAGCCACCGCGCCGACCCCCGCCCCCGGCGACCCGTACGGCCAATAAGACACCCGACCTATAAACACAGGCCTATCCAAACCAGCAAACCTTGATACAGTGCAACAATGAACACCGAACCCAGTCCACGGCCCGTTGACACACCGATGGCCAGCGTCACTATTGCCAGCCAGGATCAGCGGGCTGATTTGGTGCTGTCCGCCACCTTGCCGCTTGCTGAATTGCTGCCCGGAATAGTCGCCAAGCTTGGGCAACTGAATGCCACGTCAGCCACCTTCGGTTTCGACGTCACCCTATCCTCAGGCATCCCGCTGAAACTCAGTTCAAGCCTGGCCGACCAGAATGTCGCGTCTGGGGCTGTGCTGACACTGGTTCCGCGGGAGTCAAACGTCCTTCCCCGCTATGACGACATCGCCGAGGCTGTCGGCACCATCGTCGAGGCCACGCGGGTGCCCTGGGGACGCCACGAATCGTTGCAGTTGTCGGTCTGGTGCGCAACCGCGCTTTCCGTAGCTGCTGCAGCCGTGCTGGCGTTGCGCGGCCAAGGCAGCCAGGCGATTGTGGCCGGATGCGTGGCGGTTGTGCTGGTGGGCGTGTGTTCCGCCGCGTTGGCCCGATTGAATGAGCACCCACTTGCGGTGGCGATGGTGGCCGGTGCTTGCGCCCTGCTCGGCGCAACGGGATGGATCATCGCGCCAGCCGGTCAAGTGATCTGGCAGATCGTGGCTGCGGCCATCGGGGTGACGATCGCAACAGCCTTCTTGCTTGCCCAACCGCGTGGCATCTGGCCAATCGCCTTCGGCTTTCTGGCCCTGTCAGTCGGCGCTTTGGTGTTCGCCTTCATCGTGTTGGTGTTCGGCGCACCATGGTCGGCGGCGGCCGGGACGACCATCGCCTTGGTGGTGATCGCACAGGTGCTACTGCCGTCCGGCGGGCTGATGCTGGTGCCCGCACGCCGGTTGGCGCTGGCGTTCCGTTCGTCCGACCAGGTGCCGTTCGAGCAGGTCGACCAGGAAGTCCGGCGGGCCACCATCGCCGTCACAGCCGTGCGTGTTGGGCTCGGTGTCGTGCTTTTCTTAAGCGCCCCGCTCTTGTTGAACAACTGGTGGGGTGTGGCACTGTTGATTTGCTGTGCGGTGTCACTGTCATTGAGCACCCGCGACCTTTTCGCCCGCGAAGAGGTCTACGCAAACGCTTTGGCGGCTCTGGTGGCCGTCCTACTGGCCGGGATTGTCGCGGCTTGGCAACACCCTGCGGCATCGTTCTGGTTCGGTGGCGCATTGGTTCTCGGCGCCGTCGTGTTGGTGCTGCACAGCCTGACCGCCGCCCGCTATCGCCCGGCGTTCGACCGGGCCCTCGACGCAGTTTGGTTGGTGGCCACCATTGCCGTCATCCCCTTTGCGGCGTTGATGTGGGGCATTTTCTGATGGCCTCGAACCGCGACATTTTGGATGCGCAGCGTTTCAACCGCTCGCGGCTCGTCACCGCGTTCACCTCGGGAATGCCGGGCGGGCGCGAACTGGAGCCGCGCTCGCCATTGACCCCTCTGATCGTCGGGATTGTGCTGACGGTGGTGCTGATTGCAACCGCATTGGTGATGCGGCGCTTTGCGCCGACCTTGCCCGACGGCTGGCAGAACAACTACGTGCTGATCATCAACGGCACAGGCGCGCGTTACTACACGGAAAACGGGGTCATGCACCCCATCACGAACATCACGTCGGCGAAACTCTTGACCAGCGCCGGGTCGTTTCACGTCGCCGAAGTGCCCGCCTCCCTCACCGAGGGCATACCGCGTGGGCCGCAGCTCGGCCTGTCCGATGCCCCAGACGATGTGCCGGCACCGTCCGCACTGGTCACTGGAGCGTGGACGGCATGTGCCGTGTCGGATTCGGCAACGCAAACCTGGATCGGCACCGCGCCAACCAGTTTCGCTGGTATCCAGATGATGCTGGTGTCAAACGCCGACACCGAATACCTGGTGGACGGTGGCGTGCGATATCCGATGGACGCCGAACCCATCGCCGCCGTGGCGGCACTTGGCTTGGTCGATGTGGATGTTCACCCGGTGCAGGCCGATTGGCTGAACCTGTTTGCGCCAGCCTCACCGCTTCGGCCGTTGGACATCACCGACGCCGGGCAACCGGCAAGCGGCCTGCCAGAAACCCTGGCGGACGCCGTCGTCGGGTCGCTTGTCAACGTCAGCCTGGACGGCAAGACCACGCATTACGTTGTCAATTCCAACAGCAATCTGATTGAGCTTTCCGATGTGGCGTACCGGCTTTACCAAATCGGGACAGGCGCGGATGTCGACTCGGTTGGACGCCCCATCGATGCGACAATGGCAGACGTGGCGCCGCTGGTGGCGCACAACATTGGCACCGTGCCTTTGGATTGGCCCGCCTCACTGGCCCCGAGCAACATTGCAAACACCATTCCGTGCATTCAGCGCCCCATGACGGGCGACACCCGGGTTCCAGTGCTGGGCACCACCCGGGTTGACGACGTCCCAACCACCAATGACGGCCAGGCGATCATCCCGGGCGGGGCCGGCGCTTTGATACACATACCCAATGGCAACCTGTTCGGGTCGGTGCGCCTGATCGACGACAGCGGTTTCGCCTATGGCCTTGGCGGAGACATCACCGACACATTGGCCCGCCTTGGCTATTCGCAAACAGACGTCACAGCGGTGCCCAGCGCATGGGCGGCCTTGGTGCCTCCGAAAAACTACGACACGCCGGTGTTATCGCCTGCCTCGGCCGGGGCGGCATCATGACACGGTGGTCGCCCAGAGCATTTGCCGGGTGGCTCGCCGCACTCAGCACAATGGGCGCCCTGGGTGGCGTCCAACCAGTCGCAGTCGCCGATGACCCGCCCACGCCGCCGGCGACGTCAGCCACGCCGTCACCCAGCGGCCCCTGTTCCCAGACAACACCCACCTACATGCCCGATGTGCCCGCGATAGTGACCTCACTCGGGATGCAGCAAGCGTGGTCTTACTCTCAAGGCGACGGCGTCACCGTGGCCGTCGTCGACTCCGGAGTTGAAGCCGGAAACGCGCACCTCGGCGCGGCTGTCCTGCCGGGGTACGACGTGATGGCCAGAAGGCCCAACGGACGCGTCGACATCGGCGGCCTGGGCACCGCCACCGCCGGGTTGGTTGCCGCCAGACCGGTGGATTCCTCCGGATTGATCGGACTCGCGCCCGGAGCAACCATTCTTCCCGTGCGCGTTTACGCCCAGACCGTCGCCAGATACGGAGACGACACCAGCCTGCCGACCCCGTCCGTCACCGCCAAGGGCATAATCTGGGCGGCCGACCACCACGCCCAGGTGATATTGGTGCCGACGGCCTTCACCGTTGATGACAACACCCTTCACCAAGCCGTCGACTACGCGGCGGACGCCGGTTCATTGGTGATTTCGCCGACTGGCGATGTGGCGACCAATCAGAGTGGCATTGAGGACACGGCGCCGCGTTACCCCGCGGCATACTCGGAGGCCGTGCTTGGGGTTACCGCTGTGGGCGGTGACGGCTCCCCCAGCAAGAATGCCGTACACAACAGCACGGTGATGTTGGCGGCGCCCGGGGTCAATGTCGTGTCGTCCTATTACGCATTGGGCGATTGCATGTTCGTCGGCGACCAGGCGTCAAGCATGTTCGCGGCGGGCTATGCCGGCGGAGTCGCTGCCTTGATCGCTGCTCGTTTCCCCGACGAATCACCGGCCGAATGGGCGTACCGCATGGAGGTGACGGCGTCCAGGCCTTTGGCCGCTCAGCGCGACGACATGGTCGGCTGGGGTGTGTTGGCGCCGACAGATGCACTGGCATTTGTGAACGACGGCACAGCCTTGGGTCCAGTTGACCCTTTGGGCAACAGGCCGGCCCCGGCGCCCCAGGTGGGCCCACCACCCGTGACTCCCCCGGCCCCCAGCCAAGGCTTCACGCCGCGAGACGTGATATTGGTGGCAGCCAGTGCCGGGCTGGTAGTTTTTGTGTGGCTCGCCGCCCTGCTGTGGGGACGTCCGTTGAGCGCCGGCTGGCCCAAGGGAGTCTGGCGAAAACTGAAAAGCAGCAAGACGTTGACCTGGCTTACCGGTCGTTCCCGCCAAAACACCTCGCCCCCAAAGCGTGGGCTGTGACTGCACAAAGCGTTTTGTCAAGGGTGCGGTCAGGTGACCGTCACGGTCACCACGCCTGAAAAACGGGCACCGCTGGTGTTGTTGAAGGCCAAAACCACGGTTCCTGGCGTCTGGTATGTGATCATGTCGCCAATGATGGTGGCTGCGCCCCGGAGGACAGTCCATGTCACCGGCTCGAACCCGACAACAGATGGTAAAGGTTGGGGCGTGTACAACACTGCGAATTCTGTCAAGGATTGACTTCCAGCCGTGAAACCGAGAGGGTCAGAAGCGTGTGCAGCGGGCAACTCGGCGATGGGCGTCAGGTCGCGAATGTGATTGCCGTCTAGGCCAAGGGTCGTCAACGCGCTCAACGATCCCAGCGCCGATACGTCGGAGATCTGGTTGGCCTCTACGCTCAGGGTAAGCAGATGCGTCAAACCAGACAATGCGGTTAAGTCGCTGATCTGGTTGAAATCAGCATCAAGACGAATCAAACTTTTCAGATTAGCAAGCGGGGTCAAGTCGACGATCTGGTTGTTGCCAACGAACACCCGCTGGAGAGAAGAAAGGTGTGCCAGCGGTGTCAGATCACTGATTTTGTTTTGCGCCACAATGAGGGTGCGCGCGTTGGTCAGATACTGGGCACCCTCCAGGGAAGTGATACCCATGTTCTGGCAATTTGGCTCGCTGGATAGGTGACGCAGTTGCGTGGCGGTTACCGGGCTATCGGCAGGTTGCCCCAGTGCCTCGTTTAGGCAGGTACGGAATGCTCTGTCAAACACAACATTTGCCGCGGCGCATGACGACAACGCCGCTGCAGATGCCAACCCCACGGCCAGCCCAGCACAAGCGGCCACAACCCGTCGCACGGCTCTCGCGACCTGCATCACTTCAGTAACTGCCATAGCCTGGGACTCTCTCTGGTTTTGCCGGGTCATAGTGAGGAGGTGTGACGTACCCACCCTCGACCTGCTGTGCGTACTCCCGCAAAGCCTCGGCCGACGCCGCGTCCTGCTTTTCGAATGCTTGTGAGGCCAACTCCAACAACTCGCCGGCCGTGTCCGTTTGCCAAGCAAGGTCGGCCACCAAATCTTGCAAAGCGGACTGAACCTGGCTCCAATCGGAAAAACAACCTGAATCGGCAAGTCCAACACGGTAGTCACGCAGCCACGGCCCAATGCCGCCGGACTGGTCAATCTCATTCGCCGCCTTACCCAGCACCCCGGAGATTTCCGTGAGAGCCTCAGTTATTTTCTTGACCTGGTCCGAATCCCACATTACACCATTGAAATCGCCAAGATCGTCATAGCGCGGCTCACCATCAGGGCCCGGGCCAGTCAGTTGATTCGACAGGCGCAAGCTGTCATCACACACCACCGACTGAAGACTGGTCTGCAGAAATGACTCTTGCTCAGATATGCTCGCCAGAAGTCCAGCCACATCGGTTTTGAAGGATTCCATGCATGTTTCGTACCCACCGCCATTCCAACCTGGACTGAGCTCCTGCCAACCAGTACCCAGCTCTTGAACAAAGGATACCCCACTGGCAAGAGCGCCTGCCATCACCGCAGTCCCCAGCGGACCCGCGAGTATGGCTGCAAAGACTTCAAGGCCACTCGCCATAACTCCGAGCACGGCGTCAATGTCATCCCACGAGATACCTGTAGCGCCGAAGGCACTGGTTGCCTTGTCAATGACGTTTTGTGCCGACTCGGGCGCCTTTTTCCAGAGCGCCTTCTCACCGGCCAACCCTGCGCCAAGGGCCAGGGTGATGTTGTAGCAGCTCGTTAGTGTTCGACCGAGCGCCCCCAGAAACTTGGATTGGAAATCGAAAATGGTCAGGCCGGCCAGCTCGGAACAAACGTCTGCAATGTAGCCAAGATAGTCGGTAATTGGGCCGCTCCCCATTGAACCGCCCCTCTCATTGATCGCATCAATGGCCGCCGGCGTCATCAACTGGTGGGCCGCCACGGCCAGATTGTCAATCAGGCTGTCGAACCGCCATGGGTCCGGAAGGTACTTGAAGGGATCAAGTACCGCATCGATCTCTGCGCAGATCTTGTCCCATTGCGGCCGATACCCGATGGGATCCACAACTGTGGGCCTGTCCGGGAATGTGTTCGTCACCGCACCGCCACCCTCACCGTTGGCATCAGGAGGCGTCACAGACCTGGAATAGCCATATCCCGAGGCTGACATCGCATACGAGTTGGACCGCATCCAACACAGTATCGCGGCTGTTTTTAGTGCACCTGCATCCATTGTGTCTCCAATCTGTTGTTTGTTTGCGCGACGTAACGACGCCGCGTAGTTACGGTCGTTTCGCTGAGCGCATGTCTATCATCGTCGTCGTCATGGATTGCCCCTTCTTGGTGGCGCACCAGTATCGGTGGGCGGTTGCCAGGTGACAGGTGGCAGGGTGTTTGGTGCACCTGCGGGCGGGCCCTGGTAGGGCTGTTGGGCCAGGTACGGTTGTGCTGGTTGCGCCGGATAGGGGCTTGGTGCAGCAGGCCAGGTGCCAGGTACGGTAACTGGTGGCCAGGGTTGTGTCATGGGTGGCGGGGTGCCTGGCGGGCCTGGTTTGCGTCG
>WRFI01000105.1 GCA_009778875.1 Propionibacteriaceae bacterium
CCGACTAAGGAACGGCCTAAAAGACCATTGAGGTACGGCTTCGACCCGGGAGCCCGCACCCCACTATTTTCATACACGAACGAACGCCCGCGCAGCAGGCAGAGGGACTAAGGAGGGGAATTTACTCCGACGGCTTTGCCGACACCCCTCCCCAGAGGGGAATTCACCCCGTCGGCTACTGGCACGCGGGGCACAGCCCTGAGACCTCGATGGTGTGCTGCATGGCCGTGAAACCGTGGGTTGACGCCATGTAGGCGGCCCAGTTTTCGATCGGCGGGGCGGCGATCTCTACCGTCTTGCCGCATTGGCGGCAGGTCAGGTGGTGGTGGTGCTGGGTTGAGCAGCGCCGGTACGACCACTCCGGCGGGTTGACGCTGTGGATGGCGTCCAGACCGCCGGTTTCCATCAACACCGCCAGTGTGCGGTAGACGGTGGCCAAACCGACCGGCTCACCCCGCCCCACCAGCCGGCTGTGCACCTGCTGGGCCGTCAGCCACTGGTCGGTGGCGTCGAAGACGGACGTCACCAAGTCGCGCTGGTGAGTGCGCCGGCGCGGTCGGGCCGCGGTATCTGCCGCAGCGGGATCAATGCTCGTCATAGTGATCTCCATGGGGCGCGTGGCGGTGACCGCCGATTAGGTAGTCAACATGGTCATCGTGCAGGACGACCGCTGCCGCACCGATCTGCTCGGGCACCTCCGCAACGACATGGCGGCCCGGTGCCGGCTCGGCGGCGTCAACCAGCTTCGGGTGGCGGCGCCGGTGCACCGCTGAACCCCCGGCCGCCAAGGCAAACACCACGATCGCCGCCACGACGATCGTCGGCCCGGACGGCGTGTCGGCGGCCGCCGATATCAGCGTCCCACCCCCGCCGACGGCCACGCCGATCACCATGGCGACGCCGATCGTCGCCCGGAAACTGCCGGCCAGGTTTTGGGCGGCGGCCACCGGCACCACCATCAGGGCGCTGACCAGCAGCAGTCCGACGGTGCGCATCGACAGCGTCACCGTGATGGCCGCCATGGCGACGATCACCAGGTTCAGCAGCCGGACTGGCAGGCCCTGCGTGCGTGCGTAATCCTCGTCGACACACACGCTGAACAGTTGCGGCGACAAACCGATGCCGACCACCAGCACCACTGCGGCCAGCGCCACAATCAGCCCGATGTCGCCAGCCGTTACCGTGATCAGCGACCCGAACAGGTATTGGCTAAGCGTCCCGGCGCCCTGCCCGGCCAGTGCGGCCAGCAGCAGGCCGACGCTGATGCCGCCGTAGAACAGTATGGCCAGGCCGACGTCGGCGGTGGCGTGTCCGAGTTGCCTCAGCAGCTCGATGCTGAGCGCGCCCACCAGGCAGACGATGATCGCCACGGGAAGCGGGGCGGTGCCCGTCAACATGGCCAGGCCGACGCCGGCGATGGCGACGTGGCCGAGGCCGTCACCCAGCAACGACAGGCGCCGCTGCACGATGTAGGTGCCGACGGCGGGGCACAGCAGCCCAGAAATCAGGGCGGCGATCAGCGCCCGCTGCATGAAACCGAAACTGAACAGATCGGCGAGAGTCATCGTCCTGCCTCCCTTGCCAGGCCGGCCGCCCAGGCGTTCAAGCCGGAGGTCGGGTGGTCATCGTGATGATGGGTGTGCTCGTGGGCGGGCGCCCCGTCAGCGGATTGCAGAGGCCCGTCATGTATGACGACACCCTGGCGCAGCACGACTCCGCGGTCGATCATCGGCTGGAATGGGCCGAGTTCGTGCAGGACGACCAGTATTGCCAGCCCGGCCGATTTGAGCCGCTCGAGCACGTCCGTCAACTCGTCTTGGCTGGCGGTGTCGAGCCCGGCCAGCGGCTCGTCCAGCACGATCAGGTCAGGACGGGTGGCCAGCGCCCGGGCGATCAGCGCCCGCTGGCGTTGCCCGCCGGACAGGTGCATCATCGGCTGACGGGCCAGATCTGTCAAGCCGACCATCGCGAGGGCATCGTCGATGGCCGCATTGTCGGTGGGCGTCAGCGGCCGGAAAAGACGCCGGTGGGGCAGACGTCCGCTGGCGACCAACTCCCAGATGGTGGCGTTGCCCACGTTGACGGCGCCGCGTTGTGGCACATAACCGATGCGTGCCCAAGTGTGGAAGCTGTCGAGCGGTGTGCCGAACAGGCTGACGTCGCCGGCCTGCCGCGGCACTAGCCCGAGGACGGCCCGCAGGGTCGTCGTCTTGCCCGAGCCGTTGCCACCCAGCAGCGCGACGGTTTCGCTCTCGTGGACGGCCAAGTCGATGCCACGCAGCACCGGTGTGCCGTCCAGGAAGACCTCAAGGCCTGTTGCATTCACGATGTCCATGTCTCACCCGCATCCATTGGCCTGGCGCAGCGCCTCAAGGTTTGACGCCATGATCTGCAGATAGTCGGCGCCACGGCTGGCGGCGCTGAGGCCCTCGATGGGGTCGAGGACGTCGGTGCGCAGGCCCAGATCGGTGGCCAAAGTGTTGGCGTAATCCGGGCTGATCAGCGTCTCGAAGAACACCGTCGTGAGTCCCAGGCTGCGCGCCGTGGCGGCGATTTCTGCCAGCCGCTTCGGGCTCGGCTCGTCCTCGGGGGTGACGCCGGCGATGGCCAGCTGTTGCAGCCCGTACTGCTTGGCCAGGTAGCCGAAGGCGGCGTGCGTCGTCAGGAAGGACGTCCGCTGGCAACCCGTCAGGCCACTGCGGTAGCTGGCGTCGAGGCTGGTCAACTGGGCCGTCAGCGTGGCCAGGTTGGCTTGGTAGGCGGCGGCGTTGGCGGGGTCGGCGGCCGAGATCGCTTCGGCCACGGCCTCGGCAAAGACCATCATGTTGTTCGGGTCAAGCCAGGTGTGCGGGTCGTCGGCGTAGCCGCCGGTGGCTTCGCCGGTGTCAGCCCCGTCACTGGAGGCCAGCAGCAACTGGACCAACGAGCCCGTCTCAACGACGCGCGCCGGGGCAGACTGCGCGACGGCCGTGTCAATGGCGGCGTCCACCCCTTTCTGGTAGACCACCAGCGTGGCGTCTTTCAGCTGGGCGATCTGGTGCGGCGTCAGCTCGTAGTCGTGGGGCTCGGTGCCGGGCGGTACCAAGGTGGTGACGTCCGCCCGGTCGCCGGTGATGGAGCCGGCCAGAAACGCGAACGGGTACATGGCGGCCACGATCTGCGGTTTGCCGTCTTGTGGCGGCGGCGCGGCGCACCCGGCGCCGAGGAAGGCCAGCGCCAACGCCAGTGCGACGGCGAGGCCACCCCGGCGCTTCGCGCTGGACCACCCCGTCGGCTCCGCCGCCACCCCTCCCAAGGAGGGGAATCCCCGACGCGTTTTGAACATGAGAACCATTATCAATAAAAAGGGGCGAAATATCAACCCAGCGTCCCGCATGACTCAAGACTTCAGGCCCTGGGTCCGTACTTGAACGGCTCAGTAAACTCGGTAGTAAACCACAGGATCACGGATACGGGCCGCCCTCAATCAGCCATTCAAGGCGACAATCTTGAATGTGTCCGTGGCACGCGCCCCCCGAGATCAGGCGTCGAGGCGAAAGGACGACTGGACTGTAATGAGGAGATTTCCGGTTGCCATTATGAAAGCCTGTCTTGGTGGCGGTAGCCTATTTGTCATGTTGGAGGGGGGTCCAGGCACTGGCGCGAGCATCGGCATTGCTGGCGCTCTGAGTCGCTGCAAGGGGGTGAAACGGTCATGACCGATCAATACGAATTTGATTACGAGATAACTCCCGCCAAGCGCGCCAGCCGCGCCATGGACGAGGACGCGGACGAGCAAATGCTGGAAGAGGCGTTCGACGCTTTCTACGGCGGGCATGACGACTACTTCGAGGCTCCCGAGGTGCCCGTCGACGACGCGCCCGGCACAGCACCGAAGACCCAACTGCCCAGTGGCCGGCGCCGTCTGATTGCCGTTTTTGTCACGATCGCCGCGATCGCGGTGGCGGTCGGGTTGGCCCTCAGCTTCTTGTGCGGGTTCACGCGCAACGTTGGCTCCGACATGGCGTCCACCGTCAAAGCCGGTGACCTGGTGATGTTCAACCGCCTGAACAAGAACTACCAGGTGTCCGATCTGGTGGTGGTGCGATACCAGGGCGAGATGCAGGTGCGCCGCGTGGTGGCCACGGCCGGCGACACCGTCAACATCACCGATAAGGGGTTGGTGGTCAACGGCTCGCTTCAGCCGGAGCCGAACGCTCTGGGGACCACTCAGCGCCACCTGCCCGGCATCTCGATGCCGTTGACGGTGGGGCCAGGGCAGGTGTTCGTCCTTGGCGATGCCAGAGACAGCGCCACCGATTCGCGGGTCTACGGACCGGTGAATAGCAAGGACACCTTGGGCAGGGTCATTGTTGTCATCAAATGGGGAGACCTGTAAGTCACGGCGGCAGCCTCTCAGCCGGTAGACTTGTCCGGTCATCGCGTGAGGAGGTTGTTGTGGCTGAAACCACACTCGACAAGGTCATCAGTTTGTGCAAGCGCCGCGGGTTCGTCTTCCCGTGCGGCGAGATCTACGGCGGTACGCGGGCAGCCTGGGACTACGGGCCTTTGGGTGTCGAGCTGAAGGAGAACATCAAGCGGGCCTGGTGGCGCTCGATGGTGACCAGCCGGGATGACATCGTCGGGCTCGACTCGTCCGTCATCTTGCCCCGTCAGGTGTGGGTGGCGTCCGGGCACGTCGGGGTGTTCACCGACCCGCTGACCGAGTGCCTGAGCTGTCACAAGCGTTTCCGCGCCGACCAGTTGCAAGAGGAATACGCCAACCGCAAGGGCTTGGGCGACCCCGACAAGATCCCGATGACGGACATTCCGTGCCCGGAGTGCGGCACCCGCGGCCAATGGACGCCGCCGCGCGATTTCAACATGATGCTGAAGACCTACCTCGGCCCGGTGGAGGACGAATCGGGCCTGCACTATCTGCGTCCCGAGACGGCCCAGGGCATCTTCGTCAACTTCAAGAACGTCCAGCAGGCGTCCCGCATGAAGGTGCCGTTTGGCATCGCGCAGACGGGCAAGAGCTTCCGCAACGAGATCACGCCGGGCAATTTCATCTTCCGGACGCGGGAGTTCGAGCAGATGGAGATGGAGTTCTTCGTCGAGCCCGGCACCGACGAAACGTGGCACCAGTATTGGATCGATTACCGCACCAACTGGTACGTCGACCTGGGGATTACGCGCGACAACCTGCGCCACTACGAGCATCCGAAAGAGAAGCTGTCGCATTACAGCAAGCGGACCGTCGACATCGAATACCGCTTCGGTTTCCAGGGCTCTGATTGGGGCGAGCTTGAGGGTATCGCCAACCGCACCGATTTCGATCTGGGCACCCACACGAAGCACTCCGGCGTCGACCTGTCGTATTTCGACCAGGCCAATGACCGGCGCTACCTGCCTTACGTCATTGAGCCGGCGGCCGGCCTGACGCGATCGCTGATGGCCTTCCTGGTGGAGGCCTACACGGAAGACCAGGCGCCAAACACCAAGGGTGGCACGGACACCCGGGTGTCGCTGAAGCTCGATCACCGCCTGGCACCCGTCAAGGCGGCCGTCCTGCCGCTGTCGCGCGACGAGAGCCTCTCGCCCAAGGCGCGGGCGCTGGCGGCCGAATTGCGTCAGTTCTGGAACGTCGATTTCGATGACGCCCAGGCGATCGGCAAGCGTTACCGCCGTCAGGACGAGATCGGCACGCCCTATTGCGTCACCGTCGATTTTGACACGCTGGAAGACGACGCGGTGACGATTCGGGAGCGCGACACGATGGCCCAAGAGCGGGTGGCGCTTGACCAGGTGCGGTCGTATCTGGCGGAGCGTCTGGCTGGCTGCTAACGGCTAGCCGCTCTGGCGGACGACGATCACCGGGCAGTCGGACTCGCGAATGACCGCCCGGCTGACGGATCCCATCAGCAGGCCGGCAAACCCGCCGAGGCCGCGCGACCCCAGCACTATCAGGGACGCCTGCTGACTGGCCTGAACCAACGCCGCCCGCGGCGTGGCCTGGACGACGCGGCGCTCGACGACCACGCCGGGGTGGGCTTCCAGCAGTGGATCCGTCAGTGTTGCCAGCATGGCGTCCAGTTCTTTCTGCTCCTGCTCGCTGTCGATACGCGCGTAGGTTTCGAAATCTGACAGCTCGGGCGCGATCTCCCAGGCATGCATGGCCACCAGCGGCACCTTGCGCAGTTCCGCTTCGGTTATGGCCACTCGCGCGGCCGCCAAGGCATCGGCGGCGTCCACCAGCCCGACGACCACCGGCCCGTTCGCCATGTGGTGAATGCCGTCGGGAACGACCATGACTGGTCCGGTTGCGTGGGCGATGACCGATCCGGAAACACCGCCCAGCATCGGCGAAAGAAGCTCAGCCGAGTGCCCCCGCACGCCGACGACCACCAGTGCGGCGTCCCGGCTTGCCTCCACCAGGGCACCGGCCGGGTCGGCCGACAGCAGGGCGTTCTCGGTTTTCAGGTCGGGATACTGCGAGGCCAGCTGCTCCGTCGCGGCGTCCAGTTTGCGCTGCGCCCGGGCCTTGATGTGCGTTAAGTAGTCGGGGTCGAGCTTCAGTGCCCGGGCCGTCCTCGGCACCTTCGGGTTCAGGTGCGGCAGCGCCATGATCATCAGCAGCGTGAGGCAGCGGTCGTTGGCGAGGCGGGCCGCGTGCGTCAGGGCGTTGACGGCCCCGGCCGAGCCGTCATAGCCGACGACGACGCGCCCGAGAGTCTGAGGTTCGCTAGTGGCCATTGTCATCTGGTGCCTCCTTTTCTCACACATTATTCCGTAAAATCATGACTCGTGCCTATCGTGCTGAATGCGCCGTCTTGCGCCTGTGCCGTGGTGGTCGACC
>WRFI01000106.1 GCA_009778875.1 Propionibacteriaceae bacterium
CGACGAGTTGAGCGAGGACGACAAGGTGACCGTCAACCGGGCCCGCCGCATCCAGCAGTTCCTGAGCCAAAACACCTACATGGCCGAGAAGTTCACCGGCGTGTCGGGTTCGACCGTCCCGATCGATGAGACCATCGAGGGGTTCCGCATGATCGCCGACGGCGAATGCGACGAGATCCCCGAGCAGGCCTTCTTCAACGTTGGCAACATGGACGACGTCCACCAGAAGTGGGCCGATCTCAAGAAGGGCTGAAAGAAATGGCGTCTGAGTTGCAAGTCGGGGTGGTGGCGCCCGACGGCCAGGTCTGGCAGGGCGAGGCCGTGTCAGTCATCGTGCGCACGACCGAAGGCGACATCGGCATCCAGAGAAACCACGAGCCCGTCATGGCGGCCATGATGCCCTGTGCGGCAGAGGTCGTGGCGTCGGACGGGAGGCGCGAGATCATTGCCGTGGGCGGCGGATTCATCTCCGTCTACGACAACCGCGTGTCGCTGCTGTCGGAAACGGCCTCCCTGGCCGGTGAGGTATCGCCTCAGGAGGCGGACAAGGAGCTGGCCGAGATGCAGCCGAAGGTCGATTCGGCCGAAATGACGGATCAGGATTGGCGGCGCTATCACCAACTGGAAGCCCAGCTCAAAGCTGGTGAGCGGTACGCCCAGCTTCATGGCCAGGCGAGCGAAATAGCCGCATAGAGGCCATGATGGACTGGCTGGGCGCACTGGAGACATTGGGGCTGGTGTGCCTGGGATTGCTGGTGCTGGCCATCATCGTGCTGCTGGTGCGCCGGGCCGTGATCATCTCGCATGGCGGGGTGTTCGACTGCGGCCTGCGCCGCTGGAAGAACGGCACGCCCGGCGGTTGGGCGCTCGGCATGGCGCGTTACTCGGGCAATCTTTTCAAATGGTATCGCATGTTTGCGGTGATACCGCGGCGGTCGTTCCAGATGGAGCGCGACGACATATTGCTGGGTGAGACGCGCCGGATGGACTCCATGGAATCGCTTCAACTGTTCGACGACCAATTCGTCGTCGAACTGCGGGCCCACGACGACCAGCCAAGGTTCGACCTGTCAATGTCGCGCCAGTCCCTCGTCGGGTTGTCGTCCTGGCTGGAGTCTGCGCCCATCGGCCATCGGTACGAGAAGTCATGAACCCGGCATCCTCCGCGTCCTTCAGGGGCGAGTACAAGGTGCCAGGCGGCAAGCTGGTGCGCGTCGAGGGGCTGACGAGCGATGGCATCATCACGCAGGCCAGCCTGTCGGGCGATTTCTTCATCGAGCCGGAAGACGCCATTTTCGATCTCAACGCGGCGCTGATCGGGGCGCCGGTTAACGCCTCCGTCCCCCAGTTGGTGGCGCGGCTGGGCGGGGCGATCGGCAGTGATGCGCAGCTGGCCGGGTTCGGGCTGCATGACGTCGCGGTGGCGCTGCGCCGGGGTCTGGGGGCGTCCAGCACCTGGGACGAGTGGACCTTTGACGTGATCGGCCCGCGGGTGCTGCCAGCGGCCATGCACGTGGCCATGGACGAGGTGATCGCCGCCGAGGTGTCGGACGGCCGCCGTCGCCCGACATTGCGGTTTTGGGATTGGGACGACGCCGTGGTGGTCATCGGGTCGTTCCAGTCGGTGCGCAACGAGATAGACGAACAAGCGGCGAAGCGCCATCACGTGGGCGTTGTGCGGCGCATCACGGGTGGCGGGGCCATGTTCATGGAGCCCGGCAACTGCGTGACGTACTCGCTGGTGGTGCCAGGTTCGCTGGTGGCCGGGCTGAGCTATGAGGCGTCCTACGCCTATCTTGACCAGTGGGTGCTCGGCGCCCTGGCCGATGTCGGTGTCGTCGCCAAGTTCGTGCCGATGAACGACATCGCCTCTGACGCGGGGAAAATCGGCGGTGCGGCGCAGCGGCGCCTAAGCGACGGCACCGTGTTGCATCATGTGACGATGTCCTACGACATCGACGCCGTCAAGATGAACGAGGTGCTGCGAATCGGTCGGGAAAAGCTGTCTGACAAGGGGATTCGGTCGGCCGTCAAGCGCGTCGACCCGATGCGCTCGCAGACCGGGTTGTCGCGCGAAGCGGTGATCGATGCCTTCATCCACCATTTCATGACGGTCAACCGCTGCCAGCTTTCCGATTACACCGCCGACGAGCTGAGCCAGGCCGAGCACCTGGTGGAGACGAAGTTCGGCACCGCTTCGTGGACTCACAGAGTGGCCTGATTTAGCGATATTTTGGCCTCTGGTGGACAATTGATGCATGTGGTTACCAGACTTTCTTCTCCCTGAGACCTCAGTCGGCTTCGGACCGGTATCCAAGGTTGTGGGCGGCGGTGTGGGCGTCTTGCTTATCGCGATGGCCAGCATGGCGCTTCTGCCCGTCCAATCTGGCGCAAGTGCGATGACGCTGGCGGAGGTGTCAAGCGATTGGCATCAGCAGGTCAGCGACCAGGCGACGCAGTTGAGCGCCGCTTGCGACAAGGCCGGCCAGATCAGCGTGTCGGACGATGTCGCCTCAGACGCGGACGTTACCGCCGCCAGCAAGACCCTCGCTGACGTGGTGACCGATTCGTGCGCCTTCGGTACTCTGCACAAGATGCAGCAGGCCGTCTTTGGCGAAGTGAAGGGGTCCTGGACGCAGGATAGCGTGACGGAGTTGCTGAACCAGGGGGCGGCGGCCACGACCAACCTGACGAACGCCACCGGCGACTTGTCAAATGCCATTTCCAAGGCGCAGTCGGCCTCGGATCAGGCCAAACTGGCGACGGCTCTGCAGCAGTTCGGGACGCAATCGACGGGTGTGGCCAACTTGGTCCAGCAAGCCCAAGACGTCTTGACGGACGGGACACCTCTCGACCCGACGACGGCAACAAACCTCAAAACCGAGATCAATACCTGTAATGACGCGTTGGCGGCGGACCAGACCTCGCTTGATGCCTTGACGGCCGCCGTTGTCGTTCTGCAGGGCTGTTCAACGGACCTGCCAAACTTGACGACGGCGCTGGTGGCCTCGCAGGAGGCCTACAAGCAATCCAGGCCGACGGCGACAAAGACCACGGCCGCGCCGGCTCCGCCCCCAGCGCAGACGGTTCAGCCGCAACCCCCGGTGCAGACTCAGCCGTCCCCGCCGCCGACCACCAATCCGGTTGGGCGCCCGCCGGTTGTCGGCCAGGCGTCAGTGTACGTCGACAACGTCACCAGTATTACGATCCAGGTTTATGTCACGGACCCGGATCACCGCGGTTATTCCGTGTGCCTTTTCAACGGCGTCCGCATCGCGGGTCAGGCATCCAAGGCCGGTTCGCAAATGGTGACGGCATCGATTGCCGTCAGCCCGACCGAGGCGCGGGATCCGAGGGCGGCGTTCTGTTAGTGGTGCGACCAGAGTGCCTCGGACGTGCCTTCGCGCCGGTTCGCATAGCGGGCCAGGATGAACAGCAGGTCGGACAGGCGGTTGAGGTAGCGCAAGACTGACGGGTTTTCACCCGCCTGGTTGGCCTGCCAACCCGCCAGTTCGGCGCGTCGCACCACCGCCCGGGCGACGTGCAACTGGGCGGCGAGCGGGCATCCGCCGGGAAGCACGAATGACCGCAGTGGTGGCAACTCGGCGTTGAAGCGGTCGCACCAGTCTTCCAGGCGGGCGACGTCATCCGCTGTGACAGTGTCGGCGCCGAGGCCGAACAAGTCGTTTTGAACCGCCTGCAGCACACTCGTGATTTCCGGGCCGGGGTTAAGGGTCAGGGCCACGCCGATGGCGCAATTGGCCTCGTCGATCGCCCCCACCGCCGCTATTCGGGGGTCGGTTTTGGGCACCACTGAGTTGTCCGCCAGCCGGGTATCCCCATTATCGCCGGTGGAAGTGTATATCCTGGTTAGGTTGACCATAACGTTCAGACTAGCCGAAAGTACCGCCATGAAGCTTCGCCACGCAGCCTGGTTGATCGTCCCGATCATCGCCTTGAGTGGTTGCACCACACCAACGCCCGCGCCCACGACACCACCGCCAGGAACGCCCAGCCTGCCACCCATGCCGACAATTGCGACGTCCACCCCAACGCCCACCGCCGCCGATGACTGCCTGTACGTGCCGTCCGGTCAGGCGGCCAAGCCCGTCAACCTGCCGCCGACCACCGATGTGCCGAAGACGGGCACCGTCACCTACACGATGCACCTGACCGCCGGCGATGTCGTCATGACACTGGACCGGGCCAAGGCGCCCTGTGCGGTCAACTCGTTTGCCTCGCTGGTTTCCCAGACCTACTACGACAACACCGATTGCCACCGGCTGGCGCAGGGGTTTGTTCTGCAGTGCGGCGATCCGACGGCCACCGGGACCGGTGGCCCCGGCTACAGCTATGCCGATGAGTTGACGGGCAAGGAAACCTATCCGCGGGGCACGGTGGCCATGGCCAACGCCGGCCCCAACACCAACGGCAGCCAGTTCTTCATCGTCTTGGCGGACGCCCAACTGCCGGCCGCCTATGATGTGCTGGGCTCCGTCTCGGCCGACTCGATGGCCGTTGTCGACGCCATCGCCGCCAAGGGCTACGACCCCAACCATCCGGTCGACCAAAACGGCGGCTGGCCGGCCTGGGGAGCCCACATCAACTCGATTACGGCGTCCTAACGGCGAGTTCAAGAGGAGGCCAAAGGATGCGTATTGGATTGGTTGCGCACGACAATTGCAAGGGTTCGTTGCTGGAATGGTGTGTTTGGAACCGTCGCCTGCTGGCCCGGCATGAGTTGTTCGCCACCGGCACGACGGGGACGATCATCGGGCACGAGACGGGCCTGCCGGTCACCAAGCTGCTGTCGGGGCCGAAGGGCGGCGACCAGCAGATCGGCGCCATGATCGCCACCGGCAAGCTCGATGCGCTGTTCTTTTTCTGGGACCCGGAGACGCCCCAGCCGCACGACCCGGACGTCAAGGCTCTGCTGCGCCTGGCGACGCTGTGGAACATGCCGACGGCCTGTAACGTCGCCACGGCGGACATGATCGTCTCGTCGCCGCTATTCGAATCCGGAGACTACGAGCCGCTGCGCCCGGAGTTCGGCGACCGCGAGGTAGAGGTGGACGACGACGGCAACGTCGTGATCTCCGACGATTGATTAAACTGATCGGGTGCGTTTGGTGATCGCGTCCTGCCGAGTCGACTATGCCGGGCGTTTGAGCGCCCACTTGCCGATGTCGAAGCGCCTGATCATGATTAAGGCGGACGGGTCGGTGTCCGTCCACGCCGACGACCGCGCCTACAAGCCGCTCAACTGGATGAGCCCGCCGTGCCGTCTTGAGGTGCTGCCGGCGGAGGACTCGGACGGTCCCGAGGTCGCCGAGGTGTGGCAGGTGCGCGGCACCAGTGGCGAGACGCTGCGGATCGGCCTGGGCGAGGTTTTCGCCGACGTGACCGACGAGCTGGGGGCCGACCCGGGGCTCGTCAAGGACGGCGTGGAGGCCCACCTGCAGGCGCTGCTGGCCGAGAATCCCGAGACGCTGGGCGCCGGCCTTCGCCTGGTGCAGCGCGAGTACGCCACGCCGATCGGCCCGGTCGACCTGCTGCTGCGGTCGGCCGACGGGGGCTACGCCGCCGTCGAGGTCAAGCGGCGCGGCGAGATAGACGGCGTCGAGCAACTGACCCGATACCTGGAGCTGTTGCGCCGCGACCCCTTGTTGGGCCACGTCGAGGGCATCTTCGCCGCCCAACTGATCAAGCCCCAGGCCCGCACCCTGGCGGTGGACCGGGGCATCGCCTGCGTCGTGGTCGACTACGACGGCCTGAGAGGCCTAGACCACGCGGAGGAGCGGTTGTTCTAGCCCAGGGCGGCGGTCACCAACTGCTTGGCTTCGTCCTGGATGGCGGCCAGGGCGTCGGCGCTGACGAAGCTTTCGGCGTAGATCTTGTACTTGTCCTCGGTGCCGGAGGGACGGGCGGCGAACCAGCCGGTGGCGGTGGCCACCTTCAACCCGCCGATCGGCGCGCCGTTTCCGGGGGCTGTGGTGAAAACGTGCTCGATCGGGGCGCCGGCCAGGGTCGTCGCCTTGACATCGGCGGGGCTGAGCGCCGCGAGGCGGGCCTTCTGGTCGCGGGTGGCGTCGGCGTCCACCCGGGCGTAGAAAGACGTACCGAACTTGGCCTCCAGCTCGGCGTAAAGCTGGCTGGGCGTCTTGCTGGTCTTGGCGGTGATCTCGCTGGCCAGCAGGTCCAAGATGATGCCGTCCTTGTCGGACGTCCAGGTGCGGGCGTCCATCTGCAGGAAGCTGGCGCCGGCCGATTCCTCGCCGCCGAAGCCCAGATCACCGGACACCAGGCCGGGCACGAACCACTTGAAGCCGACGGGCACCTCGACCAGCCGGCGTCCGATCAGTGTGGCCACGTTGTCGATCATGGATGACGACACGAGCGTCTTGCCGACCCCGGCGGCGGCTGCCCAGCCGGGACGGTGCGTAAACAGG
The DNA here is from genome assembly GCA_009778875.1 of Propionibacteriaceae bacterium. Lineage (GTDB taxonomy): Bacteria > Actinomycetota > Actinomycetes > Propionibacteriales > Propionibacteriaceae > WRGV01. The sequence continues at coordinate 6,450 of WRFI01000106.1, forward strand.
TATTGGATGGCGACGGCCAGGTAGTGGTTGGGGTTCATCAAGCCGGCATCCGGCGTCACGATGCCGTGGCGGTCGGCGTCGGCGTCATTGCCGGTGGCGATGTCGTACTCGTCCTTGTGGTCGATGAGCCGCGCCATGGCGGCGGGCGACGAGCAATCCATGCGGATCTTGCCGTCCGTGTCCAGCGTCATGAAGGCCCAGCGGGGGTCGACGATGTTGTTGACGACCGTCAGGTTCATGTTGGTGTGCTCCGCCAGCCACTGCCAGTAACCGATCGAC
>WRFI01000107.1 GCA_009778875.1 Propionibacteriaceae bacterium
CGACACTGTTGACGTGGTCGCGCTGTGGGAAGCTTGCGGGTTGACCCGACCGTGGAACGACCCGCGCGCCGACATCGCCCGTAAACAGAAGGAACAGCCAGAGTTGTTCCTGGTCGCCTTGCTGGATGGTCACGTGGTTGGTGTCGTCATGGGTGGGTACGACGGGCATCGCGGCTCTATTAGCTATCTGGCTGTGGCTCCAGATCGGCAAGGACAGGGTGTGGGTCGGGCCTTGGTGGAGCGGATTGAGGAAATGCTGAGCCAGCGGGGCTGCCCGAAGATCAACCTGCAGGTTCGCATCGACAATGACCAGGTGAACGGATTCTATGAAGCCTTGGGTTACGAGCCCTTCCAGGTGACTGACTTCGGCAAGCGGCTGATCCCAGACGGCTGACAACCTGGTCCCCCCAGTTTGCAGAGGGTTGGCGCATTGGCGGGTGAAGCGCATCGGGTGGCGGCGGGACCGTCGCCACGGGCGGCGGGACTGTTGGCCAAACCAGTTCGATTGTGCAGGGGGCGTGGTCGACTATGACCGGCATTGTTTCACCGTTGTCGGGTCAGGCTGCGGCAAGGTCGGCGTGTTCAATCTGATACACGCGCTGTTTACTGATTCCTAACACCTGGCTTGTGTCAGGGGCACTCCATCCAGCGGCACGTAATCCCTTGACGACGGCGCGACGCCGCGCGGCTGCCCGGGCCTGGGCCGCACGAGCGGCCTGTTCGTCATTTTCGGCGGCAGCCCATTCCGCCAAAACAGCATCCTCGCCCACCACACTCAGCGTCACGGCGACGTCTTCCGGCGCGATGTCGAGCCACATGGCGGCAACCCCTTGCGCCTCATAGGCGACTTCGTTTAGGTTACGGGCTTGCCCACCAGTCCCGAGATCGGGAATCGTGAACACCCACCAGCGGCCTTCGCGTTGGGCCGTCACTTGGTATGTCTGTTTGCTATTCATGTTGTTCTACCTCCATTCGCGTGGAAGCTCGACGCCAGCCTCTTGTATTTGGCGCAAGACGCCCGCCGACACTTGTCTGTGACCTGCCGGGATGGACGCTTTTGCCGACTCGTCAGGCAGGCCCCACAGCTCGTGCGATCCTTGGCCGCTCCGCAGGAAGACCCATCCTTGAGACTTGAGGATGACGATTACATCCTTGGTCTTCTGCGGTTTCATCCAAAAAAAGGCTATCCCACTCTTGCCATGGGTGGCAAGGGTGGGATTGTCACCAACCACCGACTGTGTCGTGTCCCTGAGCCTGGTCGTCGACCGGTAAACTGATGCGCATGAGTCCAAGTTCGTCCCACGTCACCGGCACGGCGCTGCTGGTGGTCGACACCGTCGCCGAGTTCGATTTCTGAGCGGCTCGCATGTTCGACTACAAGGCGACGGGTGACGGACGGGTGTTCATCTCATGGAACCACCGCGTGGTGGTGACATTGGCCGGCCAAAAGGCGGCCCAGTTCCTGGAGCAGGCCGACGGGCTGGACGACGCAGCGTTGCAGCTGTTGATAGCGAGAGCCACCGGCAACTTTCGGCGCGGCAACGAGCGGTTGGCACACAGTCCCTGATGCCTAGCGCACTGGCGGGCGCCGGCCGGCCGGCGGCGGCGGGACCCTCGCCGCAGACGGTCGTCCCGCTGGCCAAACCAGTTCGATGATGCAGGGGGCGTGGTCGACTATGAACCTGGTCTGGTGAGACAGGCTGGCCGGGCCGAGGCGGGTGTTGTCGCCGTCGCGGGCCAACACCAGAAGGTCGGCGTCGGCGCACGCCTGGATGACGGCCTGCTCGGCCGGACCGCGCAACACCTGGATGGCGGCTGGCATCCCCAAGGCAGCGGCCGCCTGGTTGAGCAACTCGTTGGCGGCGGATTCGGCCAACTCAGGCGGGACGGGCGTCGGCGGCAGGGCTCGTCCCAGCAGGGCGCCCGGTGGGCCCACCAGCGGCGCCGGCGGCTCATCGGTGGCGACCAACCAAATCGAAGAATCGATGCCATGGCGCCGGACGGCGGCGACGACGGCCGGCCATGTGGCGGGGGCGATCAGTGCGACAATTTTCATTCTCAGGCTCCTATCCATGAGGCCGTTGCCCACAGGGCAATCGTACATCCGACAAGGCTAATTGGGACGGTCAGTGCGCCAAGCCGGGTGAATTCCCCAAGCCCGGCGGGCTCGCCTCGGTGGGCGACGATTCGTCGCCACAGGAGGGTGGCGAGGGAACCGAAATAGGTCAGATTCGGGCCAATGTTGACCCCGATCAGGCAGGCCAACATGGCGACGGGGCCAAGCGGTGCGGCCAGGGGCAGCAGTATCAAGATGGCGGGCAGGTTGTTGACGATGTTTGCCAGGACGGCTGCCATGACGGCCAGAAGGAGCAGCGTTCCAAGGCCGTGGCCGGACGGAATGAGTCGAGCGATGTCGGCGGCGGCCCCGTCCGTCACGACGGCCTGCACAACCACGCTCAACGCCGCGACGAACAACAGAAACGGGATGTCGACAGCCTTGGCGTCCCCAAGCAGCGCGCTGGCCGGCCGGCCGCGGGCCCTGACCACCTGCCTGACGCCGATGACGAGGCTGGCCGCCCAGGCGGCCCAGAAGGGTGGCAGGCCGAACTCGTCGCAGACGACGAAACCGATCAAGGTCAATCCAAGTGCCACAAGCGCGAACACTGGTGCCGGTGAAGCTGGCGGGGCGGCCTGCGGCGGGGCGGCGACGGAAAGGTCAGCCCGGAAGAACAACCGCAGACAGACGAACTCCACCGCAATGGCCACCAGCCAGGGCAGGCCCATCAGCGCGGCGAACTTGGTGAAGCTCAACCCCAACGCAGACAAGGCCAACAGGTTCGTCAGGTTTGACACGGGCAGCAGCAGGGACGCCGAGTTGGCCAGGTGCGATGTCGCATAGGCATACGGTTTGGGACGACGACCGGCCCGGCTGGCTGTGACGAACACCACCGGCGTCAGCAGCACGATGGTGGCGTCCAGGCTCAGTACGGCGGTGGTGACCGCGGCGACCGTCACCACCCAGCCCAGCAGACGCGTCGGACGTCCACCAGCCCGGCGGGCGACCAGATGCCCCAGCCAGTCAAACAGGCCCTCGGTTTGGCACAGGTGGGCGAGCAGCAATATGCCGGCCAGGAACACCAGCGTGGGCACCATCGTCTTGAGATGAGTGGCGGCGTCCCCCCAGCCGATCACGCCGATAAGACACAACACCAGGGCTGCCGGGACGGCAAAGTAGGCTTCCGGCCAGCCCTTGGGACGCGTCACCGCGAACACCAAGACGCCGACGAGCACGACGATCGCAACGATCTCTGCCCAGCCGGTGCTCACCCTGCCAGTTTAGGCCACGATTCCCCTCCTCAGGAGGGAAATGCCGCAGCAGGGACCACCGCGAATTCCCCTCTGGGGAGGGGTGGCAGTCGCGAAGCGACTGACGGGGTGGTTGGTTACCTTTCTGCACACGCTCAAGAAGACCACCCCGTCAGCCCCGCCGACACCCCTCCGCAGAGGGGAATTGACCACCCCGTCGGCCATGCCGTCAGACGGTGCGGGAGAACATCGGCTTTTCTGAGTCGGGGTCCAGGTAGGCGTCGAACACCATCGCCACGTTACGCAGGAAGAACCGTCCCAGCGGGGTGACGCGGATGGCGTTTGGCGTCAACTCAACCAAGCCGTCAGCGGCCATCGGTTCGAGTTTGGGCAGGTCCGCAGCGAAGTAGGTGTCGAACTCGACCCCGAGCTTGGCGCTGAACGACGCCTTGTCGATCACCGTTTGGCAAAGGATGTCGCTGATCGCCTCGCGGCGGATAACGTCGTCCTCGCTAAGCTCACAGCCTCGCATGATCGGCAATGTGCCAGCGTCGACGGCCTCACGCCAATGGTCGATGTCGCGGAAATTCTGCAGGTAGGCGGTGCCAACCTCACCGATCGAGGTGATGCCGAAACCAAGCAGATCGGCGCCAGCCTTGGTGGAATAGCCCTGGAAGTTGCGGTGCAATGTGCCGTTGTGCTGGGCGACGCACAGCTCGTCGTCGGGGTGGACGAAATGGTCCATGCCGATGTACGTGTAACCAGCCGCCGTCAGCGCGGCCACCGCCATCAAGAAGATGTCGATCTTGACGTCCGGGGTGGGCAGCATCGGCGTCAGCACCTGCTGATACTTCTTGATCCACGGCACATGGCCATAGTTGAAAAGGGCGATGCGGTCCGGGTTCAACTCGACCACGGCGGCCACTGTCTTGGCGAATTCCGCCGCCGTCTGCAAAGGCAAGCCGTACATCAGGTCGATGTTGACTGACTCAAAACCGAGCTCCCGGCAGCGCGACACCATGTCCCGCACCATCTCCAGGGACTGGACTCGCTTGACGGCCTGCTGCACTTCCGGGTTGAAGTCTTGCACGCCCATCGAAATCCGGTTGAAGCCCAAACGATGCAGCGTCTCCAAGTGCTCGGGGGTGGTGACGCGCGGATCAATCTCGACGCCGATTTCCGCGTCGCCGGCGAAATGGAAATTCGCCTTGACGCAGTTGAACAGGTCTTCCAGTTGCTCCGGTTCGTAATAGGTTGGCGTGCCGCCGCCCCAATGGAATTGGACGACGGGACGGGCGTCGTCCACCAACTCGCCCGCAATCTCGATGTCGCGCTTAAGCGTTGCCAGATAGGCGCCGGCGCGATCGTTGTCGGGCGTCCGCCCAGCCGCTTTGGGGTGGACGATCAGGCTGCACCCGCAGAACAAGCACAACTGTTCGCAGAACGGCAAGTGGGTGTAAAGCGACAGCGGGCGCACCACGCCACCCGCCGCTGATTCCCCTCCTTTGGAGGGGTGTCGCGAAGCGTCGGGGTGGTTCGACGCCGCGATGACGCGTTTGGCGTCGTCAGGCCCGAAATCGTTGTTCCACATCGGGGCGGTTGGGTAGCTGGTGTAACGCGGCCCGGGCACATCATAGCGCTCAATCAACTGCGGGGTCAGCTCAACTTTTTGGCCGTCGATGACGATGGTGTGTGTGGTTGGCATGTCATTCCGTCCTTAGCAACGAATGGGTGGCAAGATCGGCGGAAAATGGCACATTGGCTTTGGCCGCCTCGCGGACACTCGCCCTGGTGGCGAGAATGTGTTGGTGAAGCTGGGCATGGATCGGCCCGCGCACGCGCCGAGTGATGGCGTCGATGTCGATATCGGTTTCGCCGCTTCGCTTGGCGGATTCAACCAATTCGGCCACCTTCTCCGCAATCCGTTCGTCGGCCCTGGCCCGCAACGCCACCACGGCGGCATCTGCCTCCCGTCCCATTCGGGTGTCTTCGAAATCGGTGACAGCTTCGTCAATAATGCGTCTGGCTGCCACAATTGCGGCCGCATCGGCGGGCGGTACCTGCTCCGTCAGATCAGCCAGGCCGACAAGCGTCACCTGGTCGAGCGCACCGATTGTCGGATCGATGTCGTTGTGCAGGGCCAAGTCGATCATCACTAACGACCGGGCAACATCGGCCAGCACTGCCTTGTCAATGACATAACCACGATCAAGCGACGCCGCCTGGTTGTGGGCACCGCTGCAGGCCAGAACGATGTCAACACTCGCCAGAGATGCGCTCAAATCGTCCACGGCAGTCGCCTGGTGCTTCGCCGTGAACGTCTTGGCCCGTCCCGACGGCGAATAGACGGACACGTCGGCGCAACCTCTTGACGTCAGCTCCGCAAACACCGCACCCGCATAAAACCCTGTGCCGACGAGCAGCGCGCGCACCTGCGACCATGGTGGCAAGGACTGTCCCGCCACGTCGAGGCTGTGCGTGACGATCGAGCGCCCGACGTGGCCCAGTGCGGTCTGCTCGGCAACTTGTTTCGAAGCGCGGGCTGCCCGCTGGAACAGCATCTCCAGCAGCGGTGAGCTCGCCCCCGCCTCATGTGATGCCGCCAGCGCCCGCTTCACCTGCCCGGCAACTTCACGCTCGCCCACCACCATCGAGTCGAGCCCGGCTGCGACCGTGAACAGGTGGGCCACGGTGTCGGAACCGGTGCTGATGCGGAACGACGCCAGGGCCATCTCGGCGTCAACGCCCGACTCGACGGCAACCAGCCCGGCGATGTGGCGCGCGGCATGGATGATGCCCGCCTCGGTGAGCTGGGCGTCGATGTCAAGGTAGAGCTCGAACCGGTTGCATGTCGCCAGCACGACAGCACCGGCCACCGGGGCCCGCTGCTTGATGACATGGACTATGCGATCAGCGCAAGCCGAAAGACGGTCAAGCGCTTCAAAGGTCAGCTCGTGATAGCTGGCAGTCATGGACATGAGAGACATTGACCACTAGTTTAACCCGAAAACCCAACGATGCTGACCCGCGAAGACAGGCCGGGCGCCTGGTGAGCGTTGGCAAGGAAGCCAGGGTGCCCGGGTAGGGTCGCGCAGCATGTCATCATCGGTGGATGCAGGTTTCCCCGTCCACTAGAGTGATTCTCATGACAACAAATCATGAGGCATTTTTGCGGGCCAAAGCGGTCATCCCCGGCGGTGTGAACTCGCCGGTTCGGGCGTACGGGTCGGTGGGTGGCGACCCCCGGTTCATGACCAACGCGCACGGCGCGTACGTCTGCGACGTTGAGGGACGGCAGTACGTCGACCTGATCTGCACCTGGGGGCCGGGCCTGCTGGGGCACGCCCACCCGAAGGTGGTCGAGGCTGTGCAGGCCGCCGCCGCGCGGGGGTTGTCGTTCGGCGCCCCGACGCTGGGCGAG
>WRFI01000108.1 GCA_009778875.1 Propionibacteriaceae bacterium
ACCGCGGTCAAGAACCGCCTGACGGGGTGGTCGGTTACGTTACCGCAAACGCTTGGAAGACCACCCCGTCGGCTCCGCCGCCACCCCTCCTAAGGAGGGGAATTTGCCCCGTCGGCTCCGCCGCCACCCCTCCTAAGGAGGGGAATGGGCCACCGCGAATTCCCCTCTGCGGAGGGGTGGCAGGCCCGAAGGGCCTGACGGGGTGGTTGGTTACGTTACCGCACACGCTTGGAAGACCACCCCGTCGGCTCCGCCGCCACCCCTCCTAAGGAGGGGAATTTGCCCCGTCGGCTCCGCCGCCACCCCGGCGGCTCCGCCGCTACCGGACCGTGCAAATCGCCTGGCCAGACGTCACCCGGTCGCCGGGGGTGACCGTCAAAGCGCTCACCGTTCCGGCCACCGGCGCATACACCGACTGCTCCATCTTCATGGCCTCGATGACCACCAGAAGATCGCCCTCCTCGACGGTCTGGCCAGATTCGGCCGCCACCTTGACGACCACGCCCTGCATGGGGGCCGTCACCGTTCCGGCGCCCCGCTTCGGCGCGGACGACGCGACAGAATGCTGCGGTCGCGGCGCGGGGGCCGGGTTTCGCGGCGGGAAAAGTGCCCCAAGGTTCGACGGAATGACGATTTCGAGACGCTTGCCGCCAACCTCCACGACCACCCGTCCCGGTTGGGCGGTGGACGCATCGGCCGCCGCGACGCCCTCATCCTCGCCCGACAGCGACTTCAGCGTCTCGCCGAAATCGGTGTCGATCCACCGGGTATGGACGCCGAAATGGCCGTCCCCGGCCGTGAAATCCGGGGCGTTGACGACGGCCTGGTGAAACAGCAACCCGGTGGGCACGCCCACCACAGAAATCTCGGCCAAAGCGCGGCGGGCCCGGGCCAACGCCTGGGTTCGATCGGCCCCCCACACGACAACCTTGCCGATCATGGAATCAAACATGGCGGACATCGTGTCGCCCGCGGCGTAACCGAAATCCAGCCGGACGCCCGGCCCGCCGGGCAGGCGCAAAGTCGTCAGCTTGCCCGGCGTCGGCACGAATGTTGACGGGTCCTCGGCATACAGCCGAAACTCGAAGGCATGGCCGCGGGTTTCGACTAACGCATACCCCAATTCTTCGCCGGCGGCGATGCGGAACTGCTCGCGCACCAGGTCGATTCCGCAAACCTCTTCGCTGACGGGGTGTTCCACCTGAAGCCGGGTGTTCACCTCAAGGAATGAAATGACGCCATCGCGGGTCAGCAAAAACTCGCACGTTCCCGCGCCAACATAACCGGCCTCGCGCAAAATGGCTTTTGATGCCCGCACCAGCTCGTCCTGCTGTTCCGCGCTAATGAAAGGGGCGGGGGCTTCTTCGACCAGTTTTTGGTGGCGTCGCTGCAGCGAGCAATCGCGGGTGGAAACCACCACGACATTGCCGTGGGAATCCGCCAGGCATTGCGTCTCGATGTGGCGGGGACGGTCCAGGTATTGCTCGACGAAACACTCGCCGCGCCCGAAGTCGGCCGTCGCCTCGCGGACGGCCAAATCAAACAATTCGGGTATGTCTTCACGGTTTTCGACGACTTTCAAGCCACGCCCGCCGCCGCCAAAAGCCGCTTTGATAACAATCGGCAAGCCGTGCGCGTCCGCGAATGCCTCGATTTCGCCGGCGTCCCCCACCGGTTCGCTGGTGCCAGCCGCCAGCGGTGCGCCGACCTTGGCGGCCACGTGACGGGCACTGACCTTGTCGCCCAACGCCCTTATGGCGCCGGGTGGCGGCCCGATCCAGATCAGCCCCGCGTCGACGACGGCCTGCGCGAACCCGGCCGATTCAGACAAGAAACCGTAGCCGGGGTGCACGGCGTCCGCCCCCGCCCGGTGGGCGACGCTGATGAGTTTGTGAATGTCAAGGTAGGTTTCGGCGGCGCTGACGCCGCCCAGCGAGTAGGCCTCGTCGGCCACCCGGACGTGTAGCGCGTCACGGTCGTCGTCGGCATAGACGGCCACCGAGGCGATGCCGGCGTCCGTGCACGCCCTGGCCACCCGCACCGCGATTTCGCCGCGATTGGCGATCAGAACCTTGGTCAACTGTGGCATGGCGGCCCTCACTCCATGTAGCCGAGCTCGCGGGCCGAGGCCAACAGGTCGTCCCTGAAAGCGGGGTGGGCGATGCTGGCCAGCAGCCGCGCCCGCTCCCTGATCGACGTCCCCCGCAGTTGGACGGCACCGTATTCGGTGACCACCCAGTCCACATCGTTGCGCGACAGCGTCACCCCGGCACCGGGCCGCAGCATCGGGACGATCTTTGACATCACCTCGGTTTCCCGGGTGACGGGGTTGAGCTTTTCGACGGTCGAATACAGCGCAATTATTGAACGTCCGTTCTTCGAATATTGAGCACCGACCGCCGTGTCGCTTTGACCGCCCGAGCCAGATATCAGGCTGGTGCCGACTGATTCTGAACAGCACTGGCCCGTGAGGTCGATTTCAACAGTCGTGTTTATCGACACCTGATTGTCGTTTCGGGCGATAACCACCGGATTGTTGATATCCTCGCCGCGCCCGGTAAACAAATCGTTGTTGTTGTTCATGAAGGCATAAAGCTCGGGCGTCCCGGCGCCGAAGGCGAATACGGTCAAACCCGTATCGACCTGCTTGCGCGAATTGTTGACGATCCCGGACTTCATCAAATCCATTATTCCGGTCGTCATCATTTCAGTATGGATACCCAGGTCGCGCTTGTCGTGCAGATACTGGCAAACCGCGTTGGGTATTCCGCCGATACCGATTTGCAGGCAATCGCCGTCGTTTATCAAATCGGCAATTGTGTGACCGATGACCATGTCTTTGTCGTTCGGCGTGGCGGACGGGACGGCGGCCGGGGCCTCGTCCGATTCGATGATGTAATCGATGCTGTCAGGGTCAATGAAATTGTTACCCCCGCACCACGGGGCATTCGGGGTGACCTCCAAAATCCGGCATTTGGCGGCCGAGGCAATTCTTTCCTCATAGACGTTGCCGCACGCGAAACGGATCAAACCGTCGGGCCCAGGTGTTGACGCCAGCGAAACCAGCATCGTGCTGGTGCGGTGATGGTTGCGGCGCAGCCCGGCCAGCCGGATGCTGTTCGGTATGTAGCTGACGCGCCCCGTCGACGACAGGCGGCGCAACGCGGGCGTCATGAACCACGTCTCGATCCGGAATGCCTTCCGCAGGTTCTCCTCGGCCAGGTATTCGCCGGGCACCAGGCTGAGGCAGTTTTGGATGGTGATGTCCTCGACGTCGTTGGCCACAGTGTGCAGGGCCTTGAGGAAGGACGAAGGCTCGTTCGCGCCGAGACCCATGGTGATGACGTCGTGGTCCTTGATCAGGGCGAGGGCGCGGTCGACTGAGATGGTCTTAGATGCATAGTCGGTCACAAACGCCCAATCTACGGTGGCGTAAGGTGCCTGCTGCCCGAACCATTCACCAAAAACTGCGCCGCCCAGATGGTGAAATCGCACAACCATTGCCCTCCTTAGGAGGGGTGGTGCGGAGCGCCGGGGTAAATTCCCCTCTGGGGAGGTGGCGGCGGAGCCGACGGGGTGGTTGCCGCGGCGGGCTCCAGCCGGCCCGAGCGCACAGGCACCGTACTCGACGCGTGATCAAGTGGCCACCAGGCTTGGGCAGGCGTCTGCGCCGTCGCCAGCTCGAACCGGCGTTCCACCCGCCATGGCGAAGACCATCCCCAGAGGAGAATTTAACCACCCCGTCAGTCGCTTCGCGACTGCCACCCCTCCACAGAGGGGAATTAACCACCCCGTCGGCTTTGCCGCCACCCCTCCAAAGGAGGGGAATTCACTGCCGTCTTGACTATTCCGTCCTCAATCGTCCAGGTGAGGCGCCACGACAACCCCGCCACCTCGTCCGGCACTTCGCGCAAGAAGGAAAAACTGGCCTGCCCGTCAACTCCCAAAGTGACGTCGACATCGCGGAAACCGAGCCCCACGTGGGTCAGCGGATACCACGCCTTGTAGATGGATTCCTTGGCCGAGAACAACACCCGGCCCCAGGGCGTGCCGTCCCCGTCCAACGCGGCCAGACGGGCGAACTCGGCGTCGGTGCTGATCCGTCGCGCGACACCCGCTGGCAGAGCCTCGGCGGGCTCGGCGTCAATTCCGAGGGCGGCAAGGTCACTCGCCCGGGCGACGGCGGCCGCGCGGTAGCCCCGGCAATGCGTCAACGAGCCGACGATGCCGGCGGGCCACACTGGTGCGCCGCGGGCATCCCCCGGGATGGCGGTTGGCGGCACCCCCAAACACGCCAATGCCTGACGGGCACAGTCGCGGACGGTGATGTACTCGGCCCGGCGGGCCTCGGGCAGGCCGGCCATCGCTGCGAGCTCCTCCGGCCAGGCGGTTGTCTCCGGGGCGTCCCAGCGCGTCTCGATCAGGACGGACGGAAAGTACCCCGTCATCGTCACAAACCTTTCCGAAGGTGGATGACATCGCCGACCTCGACGGCGACCCTTTCCCCGTCAACGTCCACGAGCAGCGCACCGGTAATGCTGAGGCCGACGGCGTCACCCTCAATGAATCCGTCCGGGCGCTCGACCCGCACCCGCTGCCCGATCGTCGACGACAGCCGCAAATAGTCGTCGCGAAGGTCGTAACCGTCCTCCCACAATGTGTAATAGTGCTGCATTTGCCGCAGGACGGCCGCCACCGCGCGTGTCGCGTCGGTCGGCCAGCCCGCCAGCGCCAGGGACGTGGCCGTGGGCACCGGCAGCTCGTCGCGCGTCATGGCGACGTTCAACCCCCAACCGACCACGGCCGATTGGCCGTCGGTCTGGGCCAGGATGCCGCACACTTTGGCGTCATCGATCAGCACGTCGTTGGGCCATTTCAGGCTGATCCGGCTCGCGTCACACCCGACTTCGTCGCCGACAGCCCGCAGCCCGTCGGCCACCGCCATGCCCATCAGCAGTGACAGCCACCCCCAGTGGGTGACGTCCCGAGCCGGCCGGAGCACCAGCGAGACGGCCACGCCAGCGCCCGGCACGTCCTGCCAGACCCGGTCGAAACGTCCCCGTCCCGCGGTTTGGTGGCCGGCGATGCGCACCAGCCCGGCCGGGGCGTCCGGCCGCCGGGCCAGGTCGTCGTTGGTGGAACCCGTCGACGCGACAACCTCGATCGGATGCCACATCGACCCGTCCCCAAGCAGATTCGTCAGCCCGGGGGCATCGACTGGTGCATTGCTCACAGGCCCAGCATAACAACCGTTGTCAGATAAACGGTCTACACTTAGTCCGTTGACACACAGCCAACCACTAACAAGGGAGATCCCATGACTGCCGTAGACGATATTCTTAAGCAACTACCCATTAAACAACTGGCCGGCCAGGTCGGCGCCAGCCAGGCCGACACCAAGGCTGCGGTCTCGCAGGCCATCACCTCGCTGCTCGGCGGCATGTCCGCCAATGCGGCGGACGGCGGTGAAAGCGCCTTGGTGGCGGCGGCTGCCAGCCACGCCGGCGGCACCACCGACATCAGCCAGATCGACACCGCTGACGGCGCCAAGATCGTCCAGAAGGTGCTCGGGGCAAGCCCGAAGACGGCCGCGACCGCGGTGGCGAAAAAGACGGGCACCAGCTCGGATCTGCTCGCCAAGATCTTGCCCATCGTGGCGCCGATGATCCTGGCTTACCTGGGCAGCAAGATGACCGGTGGGTCGGCCGGCGGGTCGGCCGTGGGCGGTGGGCTCGGCGGCCTGCTCGGCAACCTGATCGGCGGTCAAACCTCTTCGGCGTCTTCGTCCGGCGGCATCACCGACCTGCTCGGCAGCCTGCTTGGCAGCAACGTGCCAGCGGGCAACTCGGCCGCCAGTTCCGGTGGTCTGTCCGGCATTCTCAACTCCATCTTCTGATGGACGTCGGCAACCCCCGGGTTGTCTTGGCGTCATCGTCGCCCGCCCGTAAGGCCGTCTTGCGGGCGGCTGGCGTCTTTCCGGACGTGCTGGTGCCCGGTGTGGACGAGGTATTCTCGGCCCCGGACACCGCCCGGCGGGTGTGTGAAATCGCTCGCCTGAAAGGGGCGGCGGCGCGCGAGATGATTGGCGAAACACCTGGTGAACCGACGGTTTTGATCGCCGCCGACACGATGCTCGACATTGACGGCGTCAGCTACGGCAAGCCGCATGACATGGACGTCGCCCGTCAGCGGCTGCACGCCATGAGCGGCGGATCGGGTGTGCTGTACACCGGGCACTATGTGGCGGTCGCGATGGCCGGCGGGCGGTGGCGGGAGCTGGTCGACGTGGCCGCCACGACCGTCCGCTTTGCCAGCATGACGGATGACGAGATCGAGGCGTACCTTGACACCGGCGAGCCGCTGGAGGTGGCCGGATCGTTCACGATCGACGGCCTGGGCGGTCCTTTCGTGGCCGGCATTGAGGGCGACCCCAGCAACGTGGTTGGCCTCTCCCTGCCCCTGCTGCGCCTGATGCTGGCCAGGCTGGATGTCAGTTGGACGTCCCTGTGGGGCACGAGGGCCATTCTGCTAAAACAGCATTAAGAGTTCTGCTAAACCAGCACCAAGGGAATCGTCTGCCACAGAAAATTCCCCTCTGGGGAGGGGTGGCGGCGGAGCCGACGGGGTGGTTGACGCGGCGGGCTCCAGCCGGCCCGAGCGCACAGACGCCGTACTCGACGCATAATCAAGTGGCCACCAGGCTTGGGCAGGCGTCTGCGCCGTCG
>WRFI01000109.1 GCA_009778875.1 Propionibacteriaceae bacterium
CAGCCAAATTGGTGACCACACGCCCAACGCCACCACCAAATTCCGACGACAAGGACGCGAAGCGTCCGCGTCAGCACAAAAAAGGTAACAAACCACCCCGGTTGTGGCGCTGCACCTGCTTGGGAGACCACCCCGTCAGTCGCTTCGCGACTGCCACCCCTCCGCAGAGGGGAATTTCTGTGGCTTCGGCGCTGCACCGCCTGGGGGACCACCCCGTCGGCTCCGCCGACACCCCTCCCCAGAGGGGAATTTTCCGTGGCTCCAGCGCTGCGCCCCTCGCGAGACCACCCCGTCGGCTTCGGCGCCACCCGTCAGTTCAAGTGTTCGGCAGCGAATTTGCTGTACCCCAGACTGTGATGCCGCCGCTTTCCGGCACGTCGACGTGCACCAAACTGGGGCGTCCCACGTGGTGGCCCTGGGCAATGGTGAAGCTGGTGGGCGGGACGACCAGGCCTAGTTCGCGCAGGTAGGCACCCACAGCGGCTGCCGCCGAGCCCGTGGCCGGATCTTCTGCGTAACGGCCCGATGCGAACAGGTTGCGCGCCTCGAAGTGGTTGGGGCCTGCGGGCCACAACACAATCACCGTGCCCTGCCATCCCTCACGGTCCATCAATGCACGCAACGCGGGCGAGTCGAACACGAACGTGTCGAATGTGGCTTTGCTCTCAAGCACGATCAGCGGGTGCAGATTGCCCGCGAACGCCTCCCGGGGCGGGTATTCGGCGCTCAGATCGGCGAAGGTGAGGCCCAGAAGGCCCAACAGTTCGTCCAACACGGCTGGATCGAGGTCGCCGACACGCGGCTCGACGGACGTGAAGCCCGCCAACAACTGGCCGTCCTCCAGCCGCGTGGTGAGATCCAGCGGACCCACAGGCGTCGTGAAGACGAACGGACCCGGGCCGAGCCGGGAGGCCAGGCACACGGCCGTCGCGATGGTGGCGTGGCCGCAGAAGGGGACGGCCGCCACGGGGCTGAAGTAGCAGACGGTCGCGGTGCGGAGATGTTCGTCAAGATCGGTCACGAATGCGGTTTCGGGGAAGTCAATGTCGGCCGCGATGGCTTGCATCGCGTCTGGTGTCAGGCCGTCAGCGCCAAGCACGATCCCCGCCGGATTGCCGCCGCCAGGTGACGCAGGGAAAGCCGTGTAGCGAAGAATCTGATCCATGCGCCGAGCCTACTTGACCTGCGGTGTTCCGCCCAACCTGTGTGTAATCGGTGAGACGCCACGGGCGTACAGTGACGGGCATGAGACTTTCATCAATAGTCAAGTCCGTGGCACTTGTTGGCATCGCAATGGCTGCGCTGACAGCATGTGTCTCTCCGACACCGGCACCGCCCTCCTCAACGCATCGGTCCGCCACCACGCGACCGTCAGTGACGCACACGACGCCGACCCCGAGCAAGACGCCGGCCAAGACGCCGAGCAAGACGACGGCGGCGCCCGCGGTCCACTGCCCGAAGGGTGTCGTCATACCCAGCGGTGTTGATGCGTCCATGGTGTGCGGCCCCGCACCCCGCAGCACAGTGACCCTGCCGGGAGTGTCCATGCCGCTGATTTCCGATGACATGATGTACGGCTTTGTGTCGCCGACGCGCAACCTGGCCTGCGGGCTGTGGGATTCGGGAACCGTCGCCTGCGAGGCCATCCAGCTCAGCGTGGCGATGCCACCGGATCCTCAGGCGAGCGAGGCCGCGCAGTATTCCGGCTGCCGCCAAGGCTTTTCGGTGAGCGACGATGGTGCTGGCATCCTCTGTAACGGCGGGGTGATCGTGGCGGATCAACTGCCCAAGACAGCTTCTGCCCCGGTGCTCAACTACGGGGACATCATTGTGACGACTGACTATCCGAACCCCTATGCCGACATTGACACCTCGTCAAACGACCCCGTCGCCTGCCAGTCGGCCATGACCGGCATCACCTGTTGGGACACGGTCACCGCTCACGGCTTTTCCTTGGCGAAGGACGTCGCAGTCTTCTGGTGACGACGAGGCGCTGGACGCGGCGCCCAGCGTCAAGCCCAAAGCGTTAGACTTACCACCACACACATGCAGATCAAAGGACGCTCACATGTCGAACCCTTACCAGCCTGGTGGAAGCTACCCCAGTTATCCCAGCCAGCCGCCCAGCGCACCCCAGCAGGTGCCGCCGGCCGCAACTGCGCCGCCAGCCTACGCGGTTCAGCCCGTCTACCCGGCGCAACCGACATACCCCGCTCAGCCGACATACCCCGCTCAGCCGACATACCCCGCTCAGCCGACATACCCCGCCTACCCCGCGCCACAGCCTTACCCGACGAGCACGTCTTACGTTCAGCCGTACACCCAACCGTATTCGCCCGGCTTTTCTGAGATACCGGGACCTCAGCGCAACATGTTGTTGTTCGTGTCGTCGATCATCCTGGTCGTGTTCTCTGCCATAGGGCTGCTTGGAGTGTTGGCTCTGTTTGGCATGATGGCCCTGCTCAAACAGTTGGACACCAGTAATCAAGTCCCAGCGGGCTTGTGGAGCCTGATGACTGTCTCTATCGTCTTGGCGCTTGTTGTGGTCGTTTATGAGCTGACCGTCGGCATCGTGGGCATCAAGAACGCCGCCAAACCAGAGAAGGCCACCATGCTGCTCGGCTTGGGTATTGGCCTGATCCTCGCCCAAATCGTCAGCTCGATATTCACCATAGTGGCGTATCAAGATCTCGCCACCTACACATCCGATGTCAGCGTGAACGCCTTCTCAACCGTCACAGGGTTTGTCCTGCCTGTGTTGTTCGTGATCGGCGCGGTGATGCTCAGAAAGCAGGCGCCTCCGCGTCCCTTCTGAATCAGACGGCGGACGCGGGCACCGCTTTTCATTCAGACAAAAGGATGCTCACATGTCAAACCCTTACTACTCTGATGGGGGCAATCCCAGTTACCCCGGCCAGCCGCCCGGCACACCCCAACAGGTGCCCGTCTACCGGGCGCAGCCGACATACCCAGCACAGTCGGCATGCCCCGCCTATCTCGTGCCACAGCCTTACCCGGTGAGCACGCCGTACATCCCGTACGCCCAATCGTATTCGTCACCCCTGGTGCCCCAGCGCGACATGATGGTGTTCGTGGTGTCGATCATCCAAATCGTGCTCGTAAGCCTCGGAACGCTCAGCGTGTTACCCCTGCTTGCCTTTGTCACTATGATCAACTTGCCGCCCGCCGGTGAGCCAACGCCAACGGATGGGGTGGGCCCGCTGGTTTTCGCCATCATCCTGATACTTGCCGTGGTCGCTTATGAACTGATCGTCGGCATCATGGGCGTCAGGAACGCCGCAAAACCAGAGAAGGCCAACTTGCTGCTTGGTCTGGGCATCAGTCTTCTCGTCCTCCAGTGGGGCGGCATATTCGTAGCGTACGGCACCGGCCTGAGCGGTTTGTCAAGCGGCTTGTTAGGCATCGCGGGAATGATTCTTCCCGTGCTGTACGTGATCGGGGCGGTGAACCTCAAAAAGCAGGCGCCCCTGCGTTCCTTCTGACGCAGACGGCGAGGGCAAGACGCCGCTGTGTTGACGGCGAAAGCCAGCGGGTAAACTGGATGCCAGGCAAGCATCACAATTCGCGATCCGTATACCGTAGGGGGTATTCTGGTGGCTATGGGACAGCAACACAGGTATCTGATGGTCGGGGGCGTGGCTGGCGGGATGTCGGCCGCCGCCCGGCTGCGACGTCTGGATGAACAGGCCGAGATCATCGTCTTCGAGGCGGGACCGGTGGTGTCTTTCGCCAGCTGTGGCTTGCCCTATTACGTCGGCGGCGAGATCACCGACCGCGGCGAGTTGCTGGTGCAAACGCCCG
Organism: Propionibacteriaceae bacterium; assembly: GCA_009778875.1. Taxonomy (GTDB): domain Bacteria; phylum Actinomycetota; class Actinomycetes; order Propionibacteriales; family Propionibacteriaceae; genus WRGV01. Next base: position 3,823 of record WRFI01000109.1, read on the forward strand.
AGTCGATGCGCGAATCCCTCAACCTTGACGTCCGCGTCAACACTCGGGTTACAAGCATCGACGCGACCACACACACCGTTCACGTGGTGGGTCCCGAAGGTGAACAAGACCTCGCATACGACCACCTGGTGCTCTCGCCCGGGGCGGTGCCGATGCGTCCCCCGATTGAGGGTCTCGACCACCCGGCCGTGCACACCCTGCGAACGGTTGACGACGCCATCGCGGTGCGCGAACTGGTCGTCCAGCAGGCCACCAAGTCGGGTGGGGCCGTCGTGCTGGGTGCCGGATTCATCGGCCTGGAGGCGGCCGAGGCGCTCGCCGCCCAGATGCCCGTCACCGTCGTCGAGCTGGCACCACATGCCTTGCCGCCGCTGGAGCTTGAGCTGGCCAATCTTGTGCATGACGAAATGCGCCGCCTCGGCATGACGGTGCTGGTGGGCGTGGCGGCCAAGTCCATCACCGACGACAACGGCCAGGCGGTCGTCACCTTGTCCGACGGCCGAACCGTCACCGCGTCACTGGTGCTGCTGAGCACCGGCGTGGCACCCGCCACCAAACCCTTCGCCGATTCCGGCGTGAAATGCGACCCGCGCGGCGCCATCCTGAGGGACGAGTTCGGACGCACCAACCTGGACGGAGTGTGGGCCGTGGGCGATGCCGCCGCCAGCATCGACGGCGTCACCGGCGCCGTCCGCCCCGTGCCGCTGGCCGGTCCGGCCAACCGGGACGGACGAATCGTCGCCGACAACATCGTCGCCACGGATGCGGGCAAGCCGTGCCGTCCCCTGGCCAGGCCGCTGGGCACCGCGATTGTGCGGGTTGGCCAACTGACCATCGCGATGACGGGCGCCAACCGCGCCTCGCTGCAGGACGCGGGCATCGAGTTCACCACCGTCCACACGCACCCCATGAACCACGCCGGCTATTACCCGGGCGCCACGCAGATGCACTTGATGGTTCACATCGATCGGCAGGGACGCCTGCTGGGCGCGCAAGGCGTTGGCCAGGCCGGTGTCGACAAGCGCATCGACGTGCTCGCCACAGCCATGCGCGGTGGCATCACGGCCCCCGAACTGATCGATCTTGATCTGTGCTATTCGCCGCCGTATGGCTCAGCCAAAGACCCCGTCACCATGATCGGCTTCCTGACCGACAACCTGATGACCGGTCAGCTCGTCTTGTGGCAACCCGAGCAGTATGAAACGCTGCGCCAGACGTCGCTGATCCTGGATGTGCGCAGCCCATCCGAGTTTGCCTCGGGACACTTGCCCGAGGCCGTCAACATCCCGCACACGCAATTGCGAGCGCGCCTGGCCGAGGTGAAAGACCTGGCCCACGGGCGCCCCATCGCCGTCACCTGTCAATCAGGTGTGCGGAGCTACATAGCTCATCGCGTTCTGACAGCGGCTGGGTTTGATTCCCGCAGTCTGTCCGGTGGTATGTTGACCATGAAAGCGTTCCTCGGCGACGCGGTCGATGGAACAATTGTGAAAGGACGATAACATGACCGACGACAATGGCACTGCCCTGGGTGTCCCTGATGACGTCAGAAAACAAGTCATGAATCGACTCAAGCGGGCCCGTGGGCAGCTTGACGCCGTTATCGAAGCCGTCTCAAACGAGAACGACTGCCGCAAAGTGATCATCCAGCTGGCGGCCGTGAGTTCGGCGGTTCACCGCGCCGGATTCGTCATCGTGGCGAGCGGCATGAAGCATTGCTTGGCCACCAACCCCGACGGCTCAATGTCCGACGAGGCCAAGACAATTGAAGAGATGGAGAAGCTCTTCATGATGTTGAGTTAGATACGGGATACAAGGAGAACATATGTGCCATCCAGTGAAGTGCCAGGTTTGCGGCAAGACGACATGGGCTGGTTGCGGCCAGCACATCGCGCAGGTCAAAGCCTCGGTGCCAGCCGGTCAGTGGTGTGACGGCAAGCACACGCAAGCAGAGATTGACGCCGCCAAACAGGCAAAAGGGGTGTTCGGCCGTCTCTTCGGATGAGCCTTGGCGGTAGTATCGTGCCATGACAAATCTCGATACCACCGCATTGCTGCGCTGGGCCTATTATCCCGCTGAACACCGCCAGATGACGGTGACCTCGCCATTGGACGGCAAGCCCGTCGGCGACGTCCCGATCTGTGGGGGCGACGACGTCAAGGCGGCCGTGGCGCTCGCGCGTTCGGCTCTGCCGATCTGGCAGGCTCGCTCCGTCCACGAGAGGGCGCGGGTCGCCGACCGGTTCCGCGACCTGGTGATGGACAACTGTGAGCCTCTGCTCGACCTGATCCACCGCGAGAATGGCAAGTCGCGGCTGCACGCCTTCGAAGAGGTGATGGATTCGGCCTTGTGCGCAGGCTATTACGCCCGCACGGCGGCGATCCACCTGGGCACGCGGGTGCGGGGCGGGGCGATCCCGGTGCTGACGCGCGCCGTCGAGCGGCGCGTCCCTGAGGGCGTCGTCGGCATCATTTCGCCCTGGAACTACCCGTGGACGCTGGCCTGCTCGGACGCCATCCCGGCGCTGCTGGCGGGCAACGCCGTCGTCATCAAACCGGACTCGGCCACACCTTTCTGTGCCCTCGCAGTCAAGGCTCTGCTGGTCGAGGCGGGCCTTCCGTCAGCCCTGTTCCAGGTGGTCTGCGGGCCCGGTTCAGAGCTGGGGACGCCGCTGATCGAGTCCGTCGACCACGTCATGTTCACCGGTTCGACGGCGACGGGGCGCAGCGTCGCGGAGCGTTGCGCGACCCGTCTGATACCGTGCTCGGCCGAACTGGGCGGCAAGAACCCGATGATCGTGCTGGCGGACGCCAACATGGACTACACCGTTCGCGGCGCCATGCAGTCGTGCTTCTCGACGACCGGGCAG
>WRFI01000110.1 GCA_009778875.1 Propionibacteriaceae bacterium
CTAGCCTAGCCGAGGTATCAGAAACGCACTCACGCCGACTCGTGCGCGACTGCACGATGCCAGTTTACCCGAGGAGTACCTGGCAAGGGGCGCCTCGTCTTTGGCCCGTTTCACACAGGGCCGAGTTCGTCGAGGAGTCGCTCGACGCGGGTCTTGATGTCGTCGCGGATGTGGCGGACGGTGTCGATGTCCTGCCCGGCGGGGTCGTCGAGTTCCCACTCCTCGTGGCGGGTGCCGGGATAGTAAGGGCAAGTGTCGCCGCAGCCCATGCTGACCACGACGTCGGAATGGGCGTCGGTGTCGGTCAGGATGCGGGGCTGGTGGCCCGTGATGTCGATGCCGACCTCGGCCATGGCTCGGACGGCGACGGGGTTGATCTGGTCGGCGGGCGTCGACCCAGCCGACCTCACCTCGATCCGGTCTCCGGCCAAGGCGCGCAGGAATCCGGCAGCCATCTGCGAGCGTCCCGCGTTGTGGACGCACATGAACAGCACGGATGGGCGCGTGGCCGGGCCGTCGGTGTTGGTGCTCATCGCGGCTCGCCCCCAAGCGCCAACAGTGGTTGGCTTGCGGGTTCTTGGGCGAGCATCGCCACGACGGCCAGACGCGGAGTTTGGCGCTGGACGCGCTGGATCAGCAGCGGCTCGGCGGCGGCCCTCATGGCGAGCAGGCCGGTCGCGGGGTGGGCTGCGGCCAGCGACTGGTTGACGACCCACGCCCACGGGTGGATGTCGGCGCGGGCCAGATCGGCGGCCAACTGTTCGGCTTCCAGGACCGGGGTGGTTTCGGGCAGGGCCACGACGATGACCCGCGTGGTGTGCGCGTCTTGTAGCCGCAGCAACGGGGTGACCGCCTGCTCACCCTCGGCTAAATGGCGGACCATCTCTCGGTGGTCGGCACCGGTGGCGTCCATCAGCAGTACGGTGTGCCCGGTCGGCGCGGTGTCCATGACGACGATCCGGGTGTCGGACTGGGCCACCGCATCGGCGAACCGTTCAAAGACGGCGATTTCCTCGGTGCACGGGCTCATCAGGTCTTCGGCCAGGACGGCGCGCCCCGGCTCGTCCAATGTCGCGCCCTTCGTGGCCATGACACGCTGCCGGTATTCGCGGACGGCCTGTTCCGGGTCGATCCGAGACACGGTCAGGTTTCCTGCGGCCATCGCCTCGTCGAAATGTCCGGCGGGGTCGGTGGTTGTCAGGTGGACGTCCTTGCCGCGCGCGGCCAACGCCAACGCGACGGCCACAGCGACGGTGGTTTTCCCGACGCCACCTTTGCCCATGCACATGACCAGCCCGTGGTCCACGCCGGACAATTCGTCGACAAGCGCCGACAGGGGGGGCCACTCGGTCGCCGCATCCACGGTCGCTGCCGTGTGGTTCGTGGCAACTGGTTGCCCGCCCTCCGTCGCCAGCAGCGAGCGCAAGGCGGACACACCGACCATGTTGGCCTGGTTGAGCGGGATCGTGAGCGTCTCCAAACCGGCCAGCGCGGCGGGGATGGTGGCGATGGCCTTTTGCTCCCGGGCCCGGATGGCCACAGCCAGCGGCTCGCTCGTCTCAGTGTCGGGCATGACGGCATTGATGATCAGGTGGGTGGCGTCGATGCCGATGTCGGCCAGTTCTTGCACGGTACGGGCGGCCTCGCCCAACGCGCCAGGCTGGGCGCGGGCGACCAGCACCAGGGCGGTGTGCTCGGCATCGGTCAGGGCTTTGACAGCGGCGGTGTAGGTCTCATGATGCTTCTCCAGCCCGGCCAGCGGCCCCAGGCACGAGGCGTCGCCCTTACCGTCATCCAGGAACTTCGTCCAGCTCCCCGGCAGGGACAGCATCCGCAGGGTGTGGCCGGTCGGGGCGGTGTCGAAGATCACATGGTCATAGCCCGCCGTGGCCGCCGGGTCGGCCAGCAAGGCGGTGAACTCGTCGAACGCGGCTATCTCCGTGGTGCATGAACCCGATAGCTGCTCGACCATCGAGGCGATCTCCGCCTCGGGCAGCAGACCGCGTACCGGGGTGATGATCCGCTGGCGGTATTCCTCGGCGGCGGCCTGCGGGTCGATCTCCAACGCATCCAAACCCGACACCCGGTTGATCGGGACAATCTGGTTGCCGATCACGGTGTCGAACACCTGGCCGACGTTGGACGCCGGATCGGTGGAGACCAGCAGGACACGTTTGCCCTGGTCGGTCAGGAACACGGCGGTGGCGCAGGCCAGCGACGTCTTGCCGACACCCCCCTTGCCCGTGAAGAACACAAACCGGGGCATTACCCCATCCGTCAAGAACATGACCGGTTCCCTCACGCCTCTCAGCACCAGCCGGACGGGCCGCAACCGCAACCGCTCGACGCTGCGACGCGGACAGGCTCGGCAGCCTGCGAACCGCAACACGACGATTCCGCCTGCTCACCTGTGCCGCAGCCACAGGAACCGGTCGTCTTGTCCTTGCCGCCGCAACACGACGAGTCCGCCGCGTCGGCCTGCCCGCCGCAGCATCCCGCCTCAGCGGTTGACGCGTCCGCCAAACCGGCGTAGCGGACCAGCTCGTCGCGTGACGGGTAGCGGCCCGTCAACACGACCGCGCCGTCGACGGTCGTCAACGGCAGGCCAGCCGAGCCAGCCGCCTGCATGAACGCCCGCACCGGTTCTGCCTGCGTGAACGCCAGCGCGTCATTGGTCAGGTTGTGCCGGGTGATGTCCGCGCCGAGGCCCTTCAGGGCCGCGAGGTCGGAGGTGAACTGGACGAGTTCCTGCGCAGGGTCGGGCCCGCACACTCCGGTATTGCAGCACATCGCCGGTTCGTACACATGGATGGTTGACATTTTGGTTCCTTTTACTTGTTTGGTTTCGACGCCGGAGAAGAACTGCTCCAGGTTGCTGGGAAGAACATAGAGGGCGGTGTCGGGCTGCTTGCCGCCGTAAAGGACGCGCAGGATGCCGTCGACGATCATCGCGGCGGGCGGCTGCTCGTAATCTTTGCCGTCGTAGGTGAACACCCGGCAATCGGTCGAGCAGCCGGAAAGGGAGCCGCAGTCGGCGCAGTCAGATTCTTTCAGCGTCGTTTCGATGTCGACGCCGTTGACCCGGATCGTCGGCGACGACAAGAAGCGGTACCGCTCGGCGAGTTCCCGCGACGTGATATTGACCTCGTTCAACTCGACGTCGTAGCCGAGCGTGCCGAATACGTCCGACAGCACCGCCAGCGCTTCCTTGGTCGCCGAGTCAGTTGCCTGGCAGCGGGTGCAGGTGGTCAAGTCAAGACATAAATAGTCGACATCCAACTGTTTGGCGTGCTCCGGCTGCGCCGGAGTCTGCGACGTGCCACAGCACGACTGCTGTGCGGCGTCCGGTGTGCCGCAGCACGACTGCTGCGGGCTGGTGACGGTATCCATGAGGTCTTCTTTCCGAAAAGCGACACCTGGTCATATCGACGGGCGTAGTTATGATCCTAGGTGTCATACCGATCTATGTCAATGTGACGCTATGATGGGTGCATGACCGCCATCCAGGAGATCCCGCTCGGAGAATGCTGCCCGGCGTCGCTGGCGCTGATGGACCCCGCCGAGGCTGAGGAACTGGCCGCCATCCTCAAGGTTGTGGCCGACCCGGTGCGGCTGCGGCTGCTGCACCACATCGCCGCCGCCCCCGACACGACCGTGTGCGCCTGCCACCTGCCCGGTGCGCTCGGCATCACCCAATCCACCCTGTCCCACCACCTGAAGCGGTTGACCGACGCGAACCTGGTGGTCCGCGAGCAGCGCGGCAAATGGGCGCACTACCGCCTCAACGCCCCCGTGGTCGCCCGCCTGATCTCGACCCTTCAGGGCGCGGTCGCCTGATCCACGCACCCGCCGCCGCGCTCTGCCTGCTCGTATCAGTTGACGTCGATATGTATGCTGGTATACGCAATACAACTGGCTAGCGCGGAAGGCGTCACACACACCACCGCCCGCAGCGATGCCGTCTCCTGCTTCTCGTCGTCCATCGGACTCCACCTTTCGTCTATGACGAAGGTGCGTTTCCGATACCCGGGCTAGCCCGGATCCACCGAGGCTTCATGTGTCCTCAGGTGATCACCGGAGACCGGCGATTCATGGACGGAGATCGCACCAACGACCAAGACGAGTAGGGTGCATTCATGAAACAAATCACTCGTAGTCTTGCAGTTCTGGCCGTGGCCTTGGCAGCCACTTTGAGCGCCTGCTCAGCCAGTCCGAGTTCGAACACTTCTGGAACACCCGCAGCCAATGGAAGTGGTTCGTATGTCACCGATGGCACGTATACCGAGACAATGGTGTCTGATCCTGGTTCCCTCGACCCGCAGTTGTCGATCGTTTCTGGGGCCTTTGAAATGGGCGGGTTCGCGTACGACACCATCGTGGGTATCTCCCCCACCGGCGACGTCCTGCCGCAACTGGCCAAGTCCTGGACCGACGACGGCACTTCCGCCACCTTCACCCTCAATGACGGCATCACCTGTTCGGACGGTTCGACGTTGACCGCCCAAACCGTTGCCGACAATATCAATTGGGTGGAGAACACGGACAATGCCTCCCCCTTCCTGGGCACCTTCCTCCCCGCCGGAATCACCGCCAGCGCCGACAACACCACGAACATCGTGACCTTCGACCTGTCCGTACCGGCGCCCTTCCTGCTGCAGTCAATCGCCAACCTGCCGATCGTGTGCGACGCTGGTCTGGCCGACCGGTCCCAGCTGACGTCGGCCACCATCGGGTCCGGGCCCTATGAACTAACCCAGGCGGTCCCGAACGACCATTACACCTACACCCGCCGCGACGGGTACACCTGGGGCCCTGACGGCGCCACCACGGCGACCCAGGGAATGCCCAAGACGATCACAGTCCAGATCGTCCCGAACGAGTCGACAGCGGTCAACCTGCTGCTGGCCGGCAGTGTCAACATGGTCACGACCACCGGTCCCGACGGGGCACGCGCCCAGGCGGCTGGCCTGTCATCGATCAACGTGCCCGCGAATCTGGGCTATACCTGGTACAACCATGCCGACGGTCATCCCACTGCCGACGCGAATGTGCGCCAAGCACTCACCCAGGCCATCAACTACGACGACTTGGCTACCGCGATTACCGGCAATACTGGTTCCCGAGCGACGGCTCTGGCAGTCCTCCCGCCGACCACGTGTTCGTACGACTCGGTGTCCGGAAACGTGTCGCCCTATGATCTGCAAGGCGTCGACACCGCTCTGCAGGCGGCTGGATACTCCAAGACCACCGACAACAAGTTCGCCAAGGACGGCCAACCGCTGACCATCAACTTCCTGTACGACTCTGTCCTGGGAACCACCGGTGACGCGGCAGCCGAACTGGCCACCCAGGACTGGCAGGCGGCCGGCATCACGGTCAACACCCAGTCCATGGCCACGGCGCAGATGAGTGCGGCCCTGTTCGGAACCGACACCCCCTGGGATGTGGCGTGGGAGCCGATCAATGTCAACAGTCCCGACCAGATGATGGCCTTCTTCTCAGGACCGGGGCCCGCTGACGGTGGGTCGAACCTGTCCATGATCGACAACCAAACCTACAATAACGCTGTCGCCGATGCGATGACGAAGACCGGTCAGGATGCCTGCACCGCCTTCCAGCAAGCCGAGGCGTCTCTGTTTACCGCCAATGACTTCATCGCCTGGGCGGTTCGTGTCAACCCGATCTACTTGTCAAAGGTGGAATACGTCTATGTCGGACGCACCCAGCCGACAGGACTGCGCATGCTCGCCTGATCAGGTGTTGGTCGACAGCCACCCCACGAACTTGTCCCTGCCGGTGACCGCGGAGGCCGTACCCCTGCCGGGCAGGCGTGGCGTGTCCGCGGTCACCGGGAATCGATGGGTGCGGTTCACCCTCAGACGCCTGGGCCGGTTGATCGTCTCCTTGTGGGTGGTGGTCACCGCAGCCTTCGCGATCGTCCATGTGGTCCCCGGCGACCCGGTCCGGGCGGCGATGGGCATGACGGCCCCCGCCGCTTCCGTCGAAGCCCGTCGTGAGTTGCTCGGCCTCAACCTTCCGTTGTGGCAGCAGTACGCCCGGTTCATCACCGGGTTGTTCCGGGGCGACCTCGGCACCTCGATCATGACCGGGTTGCCCGTGGGCAGGACGATCGGGTACGAGTTGCCCGCCACGGCGAGCCTGGCTATTCCGGCGTTTCTGCTGGCCCTCATCGTGGCCATCCCGCTTGGGGTGGGCATGGCGGTGGTGACCCGCCACGGGAAGGCCCCCCGTACTGAGATGGGATTCGTCAGCACGACTGTTGTCGCGGGCACGATCCCGGACTTCGTGTACGGGTTCATCTTCATCGCCATCTTCGCAGTCGGACTGCACTGGCTGCCCGTGGCCGTCAGATCGGGGCCGAGTTCGTATGTCTTGCCGGTCCTGGCGCTGGCCATCGGTCCGGCTGCCGTTCTGACAAGGATCTGCAGGGTCGAGGTGCTCGCAGTGTTGAGCACAGACTATGTGCGCACGGCCCGGGCGAAGAGGCTGCCCGGGTGGAGGATCTATCTGCGCCATGCCCTGCCCAACGCCATCACGGCCACGCTGACCCTGTCCGGGATGCTGCTGGCCACCATGTGCGTGTCCACGGTGTTCGTCGAGAATGTCTTCGCCTGGCCGGGTCTCGGCCAGACCATTGTCTCGTCGATCACCAACA
>WRFI01000111.1 GCA_009778875.1 Propionibacteriaceae bacterium
GGCGTTTGCAACGTCATGGTTCGGGTCGAAACGGGGCCAGAGCGATCCTTCGCTGACACAGTTCCTGTTCGGCGACCCGGGGTATGAGCCGATGGGCGCCTCGTTGTGGTTGGCGTTTGATGACTGTGAAGCCCAGCGGGTCGCCGATTTGATGGTGGGGTTCCATGAGGGGGACCCGATTCCTGCGGATTTGTCTGGCTGGCTTGGTTTGGGCGCCACCCGGCCGGAGTTCCAGACCAAACTGGTCGCCCTGGTTCCGCCTGATGATCTGATGGGGGTGCTTGACCAGTTTGACCTGGGGCAGACCCAGCGCGAGTCTGAGTCTGAGTATGGCGGGCCGGACGGGGATGATCTGGGCGTCTACCAGGGCGAGTATTCGAAGGTTTTGGATGGTTTGGGTGTGGCCTATTCGGGGGCTGCGCGGGTGTTGGATGGTCAGGCGAGGATCGACTATTTGGCGCAGTGGACGGGACTGTTCGGCCAGAACGGTCCAGCCAATCATCATCCGGCGTTGGCGGCGTTGGTGATCGCCCGCGGCGACTGGCCGAATGATTTCCTGACCGGCTTTCATGACGCTATCACCGCGGCGGAGGGGGCTGGCGGGGCCGCATCCTGGGCGGATATCAGCCAGCAGGTCATCGATCCGGGCCGGCTGATGCCTGATGGTTCCCCGGTCGTGGTCGGTGATCCGATGTATGGGGTGTGGTGCGCGGCTGTCCACAACCCGACTTGGATGGCCGCCATGTATCATCAGTATGGCTCGTCGATGACGATCACCTGGACCGATGAGACAGGCGATCATTCCGCTCAGGTCTCCCCCGCGGTGTATGACCTGGTTACCGGCCGCGGGTTTGATGACGCCTCGTGGGTGGCGTTCATGATGGCAGCTTTCGCTTCGGACAACTACGGTTATCTGGCCGGCCCGGATAAAACCCGTGCCCGGTCCTCCATCATCGGTGATGTCGACAATATCAACTCATATGTTGACGCGCAGCAGGCCGCGGCACAAGCCGCGTACGAGGCGCAACCGTGGATCAACAAGCATGGCCACTTGTTGTTCGCCGGTTTGGAAATGGGTTTGGGTCTGGCCGTGGCGTGGGTTCCCGGGCCCGGCTGGGTAGTTGGCGGGCTGCTGATAGGTGACGCGGCTGTCACCGGGCTAGACATGGGCATGTACATCGGTGAGGGCGACGTTAAAGACGCCGTTTTGACCGGGTTGTTCTTTGTGCCCATTGCGGTGGGTGGGGTGGTCAAATATGTTGGCATGACCGCGGACCAGTTGGCTGCCTGGGAAAAGCTCGGGAAACCGGGCTGGTCGCCGAAGTATAACAACGCCAAGCTGCCTTCGACGGCCAACAATATGACGACAGTGGGTTACAAGGTTGAAAAGGTTGTGAATTCGGGCGACCCGACGTTGTGGGACAATAACGCGTTCCTCCGCGGGGACATCATTGACAAGCTGTTGCGTAACAATGTGGGGCACAACTTCTCGGTGTTCGACCATTTCGATTTCGCCACTGGTGAGGCTATCAGTGTGAAAAGCATGGACACATCGGCGAAAACCTACCAGTCCGCCTCCGCGATCAAAAGCCGACTCAGATCCTATGTCAAGGCGTTTGGGACGTTCAAAGGCGACACAACCGCCGATGGGAAGTACATCGATCCTTTGGATGTGAAGTCGCGCGTGTTGGAGGTGGCTATTCCGGACCGGCCGTTGACGCCGGCGCAGATCGCCGCGTTCGACGAGGCGAAAGCAGAGGCCGCAAAAAGCTATGTTACGATTGTTTTTACGGTAGTCAAATAGAAGGCAGGTATCATGACGGCGACAATTGACGGGCATCGCCCGGAGATGACGGCGGCGGTCTATTTCGGCGATGACGGGCGTTTCCTGCTGTTTCCGCTGGCCAAGGACACTGGGTTCGCCAGATCGGAGGTTGACCGCCCGTTGTGGCTGGGCTGGGATGGCGTCTCGGTGGAAATGCTGGGGCAGATGGTGTGGGAGTGTTTGTCTGTGTCGGCGGCCAGTATCGGCCACCAGCCCAGTAAGGTGCCACCGTTTTTGTCGGCGTCTGGGGCGAAATCGGATCGGGCATTCGTGAAGATGTACCAGTTGGTGTATGTGAGTATCTTGGAGGATAGGGATCATCTGGAGGCTCAGTATTGGCACCGGCGGGCGGGTGGTGGCTTTTCGGGGCCCCCTGATGAGCGTCCTGATTGGACTGTCAGCCTGGGTTTGGATGCGACACCGTTTGATCTTGGGACCGCTGTGGTTCAGGTGTTGCAGGCCGGGGGGGCCGACATGTCGGCCCAAACCGGGGTGAGTGCCCCACCGGATTCGGATGACCGGATCGGTTATTGCGAGTTCAAGGCCGGCCTGTTGGGTGATTACCGGATCGCCGCCGGCCAGTGCGATGACCCGGTTGAGGCCGTGACCGGGTTGCTGGAACAGGTCGGGCATACGGTCAACGATGACCCGTTGTTGTTTGTTTGCGCGATCACCACATGTTCCCTGACATGCTTACAGGAAGGTTTCCTGCCCGACTATCTGGTTGAGCCAGCCAAAAGCCTGGGCGACATTTCCGGCCGGCTGGCCGGCCAGGATTTGGCCGCCTACAAGGCCGACTCGGTGTTGCTCGGCAAGTATCTGGCAGGCCAGTTCCGTATCATTGAGGCACCGTTCCCGCCGGACTATTTTCCCGGCACTTGGGGTCCGGCTGCCGAGGCGGCGTCTCGGGTATGGTGGAACAACCTGTTGCAGGGCCGCCCTACCCCGCGGGGGTGAACAAACATGTTCCTCGGGCCCTCATTTCCTTGTTTCCACCATTTCGACCCGAAAACCAGTGTGGCCGCAAGTGTTGAAAGCTTCGACACGACCGCCCCGGCCTGGAGAACCAGGTTCGGGCTGGCCAGAAAACTGGAATCATGTGTGGATGGGCTCGCCGCGTTCAATGGCGCCATGACAGACCAAGGCGTGCAGATCGCCACCACAGACGTGAAAGCAAGAATGCTGCGGATCGCAATCCCAGACGTCCGGCTGTCCCAATGGCAAATCGACGCCCTCGACGCGGCCAAAGCACACGCCGCCACCAAAACCATCCAAATCGAAGTAATAGTCGTCAAATAGGCCTTCGGGCAACCGTCAGAGTCGAGGATGGTACATTCGTCAGATGAGAGGTGAACCATGAAATATGACGCGTTTTCCGGGCCTGGCACGATGCAGCAGCAGTCCGACCTGATCCAGCAGATTGCGCGCAGCCTGTTGGGTTCGCTTGACACTCCCTGGGTCTCCGCCTCGTTCGTATTGTGCTACACGTTTCGGCGGCCAGGGTTCTGCCGGACTGACGTCGCGTCGCCCTGATGGAACGGAAACGCAAGTCCTGTTTTCGAATGATGTGGGACCCGCCACCCGTCAGCTCCGCCAGGCGATGTCGCAGCCGGGGAAGGGGACGTGGTTTTCGATGACGATGACGTTGACGCCGCCTGATTCGGTTGGGGTGCATTTTGAATACTTGGCCAAGCCAGCTTTTGATAGTCGTGTCATGGGGGTGGACCCGTATCGGACAGCGATGGAGCAGAGGATGTTTCCCAGGGATCGCGAGTTTCAGCCCGACTGGTATGCGGAGATGTTGGACAAGTTCCTGGCTGATGCCCAGGTGAAGGTTGATGCGCGACGGCTACGTGATGAGGGTTGGGCGCTGGTTGGGCAGGCCACCCCGGAGTCATACGGCAGTCGGCTGGTCGTGTTACCCTCGGGTGTTGGTGTGATGTCGACGGGCGGTTTTTCGGTGCCTGACGCGAAACATCCGGGGCCCGGTTTTGAAATGTTCATGCCGTCAGTGCTGTTTGCCGGTGATGCGGAGTCGTCGCGTCATGCCTGGCCGTTCAACGGGTTGAACCAACTGGTTCGCCACACCGACGAGAAGGATATCGACTGGACGGTTGAGGCTGCATCGGGTCCGGTCGCTGTCACTTATGTGGCCAGCTATTCCAATGATGCGCCCGATGATTGGCGGGCCGATGATCCCGTTGGGCGTGGTGACTTGTGCGGCGTCCTAGTCGGGGTGCCCTGTCCGGGTATCCCCAACGGTTTCCCCGGCCTGGGCGGTATGACCGCCTTAATCGGTGTGATCCCAGCCCGCCCGGCTGAATGGGAGTTCCTCCAACAGGGCGGCGCTGACCGGCGAACGCTGGTCGCCCAACATCTCGCCCGACTCGGCGCAAACGAACTAGCGTCGCCAACGCGACCATCTGTCATATGAATACCCCAGACGGGGGTCAAGATCATTGGGAATGCACGACCTTGGACGACCACCCCGTCGGCTCCGCCGACACCCCTCCCCAGAGGGGAATTGAGGACCACCCCGCCGGCTTCACTGCACACGCTTGGAAGACCACCCCGTCGGCTCCGCCGACACCCCTCCCCAGAGGGGAATTTTCCGTGGCTCCGGCGCTGCACCCCTCGCGGGACCACCCCGTCAGTCGCTTCGCGACTGCCACCCCTCCCCAGAGGGGAATTTTCCGTGGCTCCGCCGCCACCCCTCCCAAGGAGGGGAATAGAGGGGAATTGAGGCGCTGCTTCAAAAGACCTTGTCGAGCGGCGTCAGGTCCAGGGTGCGGGCGTTCATCGTCGCCGCCCGGACGGCCGAATCGATCGTCCCCGGCATGACGTCAAGATACATGAACGGCACTGACCAGGCTGGTTGACCCGGGAGTCCGATCACCAGTTCCGGACCGGGCAGGACACCCCGTTGACGCCCGGCGATGACGGGAGCGGCGGCCCATTCGACGCGCTGCGGGCCGCGCAGGTCGTCGTAGACGATGCCCAGGGCGTCCACCCGTATGGCGTTGCCGACAGGCACGCGACTTACCAGTATTCTGGCTTCGGCCACCTTGGTGACGCCGCCGATCAGCAATACCCCCGTCACCACCAGGCCAGCCAGCAGCACCCACATCAGCCAGTCGTTGAAGACTCCCAGGCCCGGCAGTTTGATAGCTGCCGGCAGGTTGTCGAGGCCCAGCTTGTTTTCCACTTTCGGCAGCAGATATTTCGAGACGAACACGACGGCGGCACCGCACAGCACCAACAACACCAGCGGGTACAAGACGGCCAGATTGAGGAAGCGCCGCTGAGTCCAGCCCAGCGACCGCCGCTTCACCAACCAGACGACCAGCAGCGCGATCGACGTGACCAGCAGCACCCCGCCAATGACGAGCAGGACGATCAGCAAAATCTTGGCGTCGCGAACACCGTCCGCCAGCGGCTGCACGGCGTCGATCGCGGGCTGGATGCCAAGCCCTTTCAAAATGACCATGAAGTCACGAATCATTGTCGAGTAGTCGCTGACCATTGCGATCAGCAGATACACCGGATATAGCAGCAGGTTGGCGGCGACAATGACCACCACCACAATGGCGACGTGCAGGCCGGCCGATTGCGCGCCGATACCCAGGCTTTCAACGACTTGTGCGAGAAGAATCAGAACCAGGGACGCCAGGACGAAAATCGCCGTCCACTGGGTGACGTGGTTCCAGACGGTGGGGTGAAGGACGTTGGCGTTCTTGGCGATGATGATGACGATGACGACGGAGATGGCCAGCGTGATGATGCGCATGAGCCCCTGCTTGCCCAACCCCTTGGCCTGATTGGCCAGGCCTCTTGGGTCGTAGTGCGCTACGAAAGCGTAGTCTTCCGGGTCAAACCTCACCGTCCAAGACTAATCGATCAGCCTGTGTGACGGCTTTGCGCGGCATTGGCGACATTTCCTTATTCTCCCAACTAAGGAGGGGGAATTAAGGGGTGCCCTAGCGAATCACTAGCGAAACGCTGCTATAGTGAATGCATGACCAGTATTGTGATACGGGATGTGCCAACCGAGGTGCACGAGGCGCTGCTGAGGCGAGCGTCCGCTGAGGGACGGTCGCTGCAGCAATACACCCTGCGGATGATCTCCGAGATTGCGTTGCGACGGACGCAGGCCGAAGTCTTGGCCGACATCCGGCAACGCGTCAAGGGCATGCCACCCATTGACTATGACCAACTGGTTGCCGATATCAACGCCGACAGGCGATGACCGTGGCGGAAGAGTGGGAGTTGAAGCGCGCGGTCTTGGACGCCTCGGCCGTGCTCGCCGTGGTGTCAGGTAACGACCCTCGCGCAGCGGCACTGACAAGTCGCCTGCCGCAGGCCAACCTAATCGCGCCAACCGTGTTGCCATACGAGGTCACAAACGTGATTAGACGGCGCTGGGCCGGTGGCCTCGTCAGTTTGGCGCAGGCTACTCAATCACTAGAGAGTCTTGCCGAGCTAAACATTGAACTGTTCCAGTGGGCAATCCTGGCCGACCGCGTGTGGCAACTGCGCGGTTCTATCACCACGAATGACGCCAGTTATGTCGCGCTGGCCGAAATCATGGATTGCCCACTGCTCACCGCGGACGTCAAACTTGCCGCCATGGCGCCGGTGACCTGCCAGGTTGTGGTCATCTAAACGCCGGGGTGATTCCCCCTATGGAGCGCTTCCTGCACACGCTCAGAAGACCACCCCGGCGGCTCCGCCGATACCCCTCCTGAGGAGGGGAATTCACCGGCGGGGCTCGAAGAACTCCTTCAGCATCGCCGCCGACTCGTCCGCCAGGACACCCGA